>CAZZJJ010000098.1:0-5962 GCA_964654405.1 uncultured Treponemataceae bacterium | reverse complement strand
GAACAATGTCCCAGCCCATCGCGGTTTTTTCATGCCATGTGTCGGCTAACGCGACTCCGAAGGGATTTCGCTCATCAGCGGGAACGGCTTTTACTACATGTTCAAAATAATAATTGACGCCGAGAAAATCGGGCGGCGACCCGATGATTTCCATGTCGCCGTCAACAATGGGCAAATCTGCTCCGAAATATTGCATGAATAATTCCGGATAACCTCTGCTGTAGAGGGGATCGAGCCAAATCCGCGTCGATTCAATGCTGGCTATTTCAGCGGCGGCGTAATCTTCCGGCCGTGCGGTAGCAGGTCGTTGCCGGCCGGGATTTATCACGATGCCGAATTTGCCAGAAAGCCCGGTTGTGCGGTATGACTTCTGCGCCAATCCATGCGCAAGCAAAAGATGATGCACGGCGCGGTTCGCCAGGACTCTGTCTCGCTTTCCCGGCGCCTGAACCCCTTCTCGATATCCCAGATACGCCGAGCACCAGGGCTCGTTCAAGCTCGAATAATGCGTTATGCGATCTCCAAAGTGAGCAAACATGATTTCGGCAAACTCCTGAAAACGAAATGCCGTCTCCCGGTTTGCCCATCCGCCCCGATCTTCCAGTGCTTGCGGCAGATCCCAATGGTACAACTGCATCCATGGTTCAATACCCGCCTCAAGCAGGGAATCGACTAGCTTGTCGTAATACGCCAACCCTTTAAGATTGGGCTTTCCGCTGCCGTCCGGCTGAATGCGCGGCCAGGCGGTAGAAAACCGGTAGGCATTCGCATTCAGTTCACGCAACAGCGCGATGTCTTCCGGATATCGGTGGTAGGAATCACAGGCGATATCGCCGGTATCTCCCTCAGCGACCTTTCCTGGTGTGTGACAGAAGGTATCCCAGATCGAAACGCCGCGCCCATCTTCATGTGTCGCTCCTTCAATCTGATAGCTTGATGTTGCGCATCCCCAGATAAAATCATCAGGAAATCCATCGGTTCTTTTCATCGTTTACGTTGCTCTCTTTCAAATTTTTGCGGCTGCCGGCATAATCGCCGGGATGCCTTTATTCCATCGGTGCGTATTTCAAATGAGCACCAGTATTGCACTCATATAAACAGGAATCGTCATCATGCTGATGACGGTTGTCAGCGAGGTTCCGATCGCAGCGTACTCCGCATCAGCCTGATAGGCTTCCGCGACAATCGGGTTCTGGGTCATGGCGGGCATTGAAGCCTGCATGATAAAAACCTGCTTCATCAACAGCGGTAAATCTATTGTTCGAACCAAAAAAAACATCATCAGCGGCGTCAGCAAAAAGCGGCCCGCCAGAATAACGAGATAATCCCGCTCGAATTTCATCTTTTTCCAGTCCACCCGCGCGATGACGATACCGATGAACAGCATCGATAGCGGCGTCGTGAGATTTCCCAGATATTTGCAGGTATCCATGACGAATTTGGGCAATTTGATTTCGAGCAGAATCAGGACGATGGCAATCAGAAAACCGAGCAGAGGCGGAGAAAAAATTCGTTTTAAGCCTGAAATCGAAACGAGGGACGGCGCCGGCCTTCCGGTCCGCAAGGCGCCGTCGCGCGCAATGCCGTACACGCCGATGGTCCAGAACAGCGTTGTATTCGTGATGTAATATAAAAGAGCGAATGGCAGGCTTTGTTCGCCGAACAGCAGAATGTTGATTGGCAGTCCGATAAAAACGGCGTTCGAGAGGGCGAACATGGACTGGAAAGCGCCGCGCCTGGTTTTTTCAACCTTGAAAAGCACCGCCAACAGCATCGCGATGAGATAGCTTGCAATCATGATGCCGAAGGGAATCGGGAGCCCGGGCACCATGGAAAGGAGTTTCGCCCGGTCATAGCCGCCCATCAGGTTGGAAATCATGTAGGTCGGGAGGGCAATGTTGACGACCAGACGCGAAAGGATGATCTGGCCGTTCTGTTCAAACCACTTTTTCCGCGCCAGGACAAAGCCCAGGCCAATCATGAGGATGACCGAAAGAACACTCTGGAGCGCCGTGAACATGGGCTAATCATAGCTGAAAAAAGTGTGGTTGGTATAGGCGGGGGAATGGCTCGAAAAAAGGGGGATTTGAAACAAAATTGAGCCATTTTCAAAACTTTATTAGCTTTGAAATTGGCTTTGCGGTTTCTCGCGGTTCTTGTGAACCGCTGCGAAACGCGCGCAATTTAGCGTCGGTCTTTCAAAATGCTTCTTCATTTTGAAAGACCCTCAATTTTAAAAAAAATTCCCCTGAAATTTCAATCCATGATATATTAGTATCATGTCACGAAATCCCGAACTGATGAAGCATAATATTGCCGAAATTGCCAAAGCGCTGGAAGGTGCTGACGCCAACCTCATTGAGAGCTTTCTCTATTCATTGCTGACTCCGGCGGAAGCCGATGAAATGGCCAAACGCTGGGCGCTGGTTAAAGAGCTTGCCCAGGGAACGGCACAAAGAAAAATTGCTGAAGAGCTGGGGCTTTCGCTCTGCAAGATTACCCGCGGGTCCCGGGAACTAAAAAAAGAAAATTCGGCTTTCAGAATATTACTCAATAAACTAGATGAAGCATCGGCCCAGGATCCGAAAAAACAAGGCTGAGATACTTGCGGAAGTATGACCTGGCGGCTATGCTTTCAGCATGGAACTTCCCCTTCGATTAAAAAAACTCAAAGATGGTTCACTCATATACGGCATTTCGCCCTGGTTCCGAGTAATGAATGGCGTGTTTGTGGCGCTGATTGCAGCGGCTTTTCTCATGAACGATATTCCGATGAGCGTGCTCGCGTGGATTCTGGAAGTCGGGCTTGCGCTCGGTGTGCTGTATGAGGAAAACTGGAAGGCTGATGCCGCTGGCAAGCGGCTGGTGCACAAGGGCGGCGTCTATCCTTTTATCAAATCGACGCCGGTAGATTTTTCCGAGATTGAGCATTTCATGCTGGGGGCGCTGGCGCGCGGGACGGTGCCGGGCTCGAGCGAAGAGCGCGATGACAAGGCGCGGGCGCAGACCATGATGAATGGCGGTTCTGATGAGCGAAACGCGCCCGGCGGGATGTTTGCACGGAATCTCCGGCGAAAACCGTTTGTCAATCTGATACTGCAGACACGGAGCGGCG
This sequence comes from uncultured Treponemataceae bacterium, assembly GCA_964654405.1. Classification (GTDB taxonomy): domain Bacteria; phylum Spirochaetota; class Spirochaetia; order Treponematales; family Rectinemataceae; genus JAJTBL01. Next base: position 2,847 of record CAZZJJ010000098.1, on the reverse strand, counting down.
AAGCCTATCTCATCGATTCTTTGCCTGCACGGAAAGCGAAACGGCTTGAAATAGCAGGAATGGCATTTGCGAGCTCGTGCGGCTGTCAGCTGGAAAAAGATTTCTCAGATGCCTTCTAAGGTTTTTGGCAAGGCCAGGTTTGGAGGCATTTTCGCGGCGGCTTTCAAGGCAAGCGTTCCTGTTTTGCTTGGATACACAACAATAGGCTTCGCTTTCGGGCTCGTGCTGACCGGCGCCGGTTTGCCCTGGTGGCTGTCGCCGGTCATGGCGCTCTCGGTGTACGCCGGCGCGGCTCAATTCATGGGTGTCGGCCTCATGGCCGCGCACGCGGGAATTGCCGAAGCGGCGCTCCTGACCCTGCTGATGAACGCGCGGCACGCGGTATACGGTCTTTCCTTGCTTGAAGAATTTTCGAAGGCAGGCAAAGCCAAGCCGTATCTCATATTCGGACTGACGGATGAGACCTATGGTCTGCTCACAACCGTCAAACCTCCGACCCCGGCAGATCAAACGGTGTTTCATACCATAATCACAGGTCTCAATCAATTCTATTGGTTTTTGGGATGCACTGCCGGCGGGCTGATTGGCAGTTCCCTGCCTTTCGATACCAAGGGGCTGGATTTCGCGTTAACTGCGCTTTTCGTGGTTCTGCTTGTCGAGCAGATGAAGACCGTGAAAACAGCCGCGCCTTATCTGCTGGCAATTGCCTCCGCAATACTCGCCCTGATTTTTGTCAGCGGCAGGAATTTTCTGCTTGTTTCGCTGGCGCTGGCCTCTTGCCTTCTGCTCCTCTTCAGAAAAAGGATACATCAATGATTCGCTACTATCTGCTGGTCATTGCCGTCATGACGATTGTGACAGTTTTTACCCGCGCCGTTCCTTTTCTTTTTTTCTCAGGCAGGAAGCCGCCGCAATGGCTTGATTATCTGCAAAAGTTCATGCCGCCGGCAGTCATGACCTTGCTGGTCTTCAATGCGCTGAAAGATGTCAGCTTTGCTGAAGCGCCGTACGGACTGCCCGCGCTGGGCGCAGCGCTTATCACAGCCCTCCTGCACCTGTGGAAACGCAATGTTCTGCTTTCCATAGCTGGAGGAACCGCCGTGTACATGCTCGCCATCAGACTGCCGCTATGACAGTATTCAGCTTGGACTCGAGCCAGGAACGGAGAACAGGCAAGGTGTCGGCCGCCAGATTGGCAAGATCCTCTGCCCGCTCCGCTTCATACTGGGAGAGAATGAACAGGCTGAGTTTTTCCGCCAGATCTGGCGCGAAAATTGTGTGCTTGAACGCTTCATAGCCCTGCGGCTTCGGTTTCACATAACCTTTTAACACAATCAGCGGCTTGTACGCTGGATCGAAAATGGCGCGGAGCGAGCTCTTTGTCCTCGGTTCCTCACGGAAAAGATACAGCAAATCCAGCATCGCGGCGTACCGCGTGCTTTCTTCAGCATCGCTGATCAGCGGAATGATTTCTTCCAGATTCTGGCGCCGCAGGCGCAGTACCTTCAGGTATTTATTCCCGCCTTCGATAAATCCCGCAATAAAATCCGACCAGATTTTAGTCTGGACGATACTGGGAATACCGATGAGGTTACCGACCGGCGCAAAGATGGTTGCGAAAGGCCAGGCCAGAACACTTCGGAAAAAGTTGAGCCGCACAACTTTCCGGTCAAAGCCGCGCAAGGTATTGTGCGTTGCGAGATACAGGCCGTTGGCGAACGAGATAAAGAAAAATTTTACCAGGTTGAAGACAAGCCCGTCATGAACACCCGGCCAGACAGTATCGAAACTGCTTTTGACAAAACCGAGGATGGGAACCGAAAAGCCCGTCCAGAACAGGGATTGAACAACGTTGTCAAAATTGATGCTCTTGATTTTCCATTCATTGAGTTTTGTACCGCGGGTGGAGATAAGATCGGCAATGCTGTTTCGGAATCCCGTAATGGCTAGCCACAACAGGGCATAGCCCCAGCCGATAAACGAATCGGCTACGAGAAAGCCAATGCTGACCAGGATGATATTTTTTACCGTTGGGTTCAGGTATCGGAACGCGCGCCATGGGTTGATAAATTCGTTCTGGCTCTCCCGCTCCTTTCCGGTGGAAATCTTCCCCATGCTGATGATAACCGGCGCACGCAGGATGTCCTCTTCCGAAACATGCCTGCCTTTCGCGTTGACCATGGCTGAAACTATTGGCGGCAGGGCCATGTGGCGTCTGACATAGCTGTTTTTTCGTGCGCCGATAATTTTGTCCTCAAAAATAAAGCCCATGCCGGGAACGTGCGGATTTCGGCCGGTCGAGTCACTGCCGCACACCGATACCAGCGGCGGTCCGTCCAGGGCATTCAGGCGGTTAATCATGACGGCGAGCGCTTCAATCTCCTCTGGTTTTCGCCCAATGCAATCCTGGGTGCTGAATAATTCGACCTCATCGATAATGCCACGATACCTGGTGAGTATCTTTTCAGCGTCATCGAGCCCGAACTCGAGCGGATGCAGCATTTTCAGCCGGCATCCAGCCTGCGTCAGCTGGGATTTCAGTTTTTCGATATCTTTGAAGACCGAAGTGTAGTCGATAATGCGGGGGCCGGAAAAATACCGTTCCATGAGGATATCAGGCGTGAGGTTCTTTAGTTCTTTTTTCAGCGCCGAATACAGCTTATCGATTTTCCGGAATTCCGGACTGTCCGGTTTTTTCCTGCCATGCCCCTGCTTCATCCCGGCGCGCAGAACCTTCAGATGGAGGAGGCGATTCTGCAGGATTGGCTTATAAATATTATACAGATATTCTGCGATGTGCAGGCGGTTGATGCTGACGGTCGGGATGAATTCCTGCAGGCTTTCCAA
>CAZZJJ010000097.1:0-6015 GCA_964654405.1 uncultured Treponemataceae bacterium | reverse complement strand
AGGACGGTAGCGGTGGTGGTTCCATCGCCGGCGATGTCGTTTGTCTTGGTGGCAACTTCTTTCAGAAGCTGGGCGCCCATGTTTTCATACGGATCTTCCAGTTCGATTTCCTTTGCGACCGATACACCATCCTTGGTGACTGTCGGCGCACCGAACTTCTTGTCCAGAAGAACATTACGGCCTTTTGGCCCCAGGGTAACCTTGACGGCTCTTGAAATGGTTTCTACACCCACCAGAAGTTTCCGCCGCGCCTCTTCGCTGAACAAAAGTTGTTTAGCCATACCTTCGTTCTCCCTCTATTTGATTAATTTCCGACGACCGCAAAATTCCTGCGGATGAAAATCTGCGGGAATCGGGTACGTATGGTATTATTTAGCCAATCTGGCCAGGACATAAGATAGTAAAATTTGTGAAAATCGGCAAGGGGATAGCGGAAAACAGTGAAAAACAGTCTAAAAACGAAGAAAACAAGGGCAATTCGGGCTGAGCTAAATTCAACAAACCAGCTATTTATGCTAGAGTGGGACCTGTGAAAAAAACTATTGAACTTCTCCATGAAGACGCGGCATTCCTGATCGCCGATAAGCCGTCAGGCTGGCTCTCCATAAACGACCGCTATGATCCTGATGCGCCTGTCGTCTTGAATGCGCTCGAAAAAGAATTCGGCAAGCTGTTTGTTGTACATCGAATCGATAAAGACACCTCGGGTGTTCTGCTTTTCGCGCGGAACGCACAAGCCCACAAAATTTTGAATGACCAGTTTGCCACCCACGAGGTGCAAAAAAAATACATCGCCTTGGTTCGCGGTGTTCCCGATGAGGCTGAATGGCGCTGTGAACTGCCGCTCAGGGCGGATGCCGATAAAATGCACCGCACCATCATTGATGCACGCCGGGGCAAGGATGCGGTAACCCGATTCAAACTTTTAGAAACCCTGGGGCAATACTCGGTTGTTGAAGCATATCCTGAGACCGGGAGAACCCACCAGATCCGCGTACATCTTGCTGCGACCGGCTACCCCATCGCCTGTGACCCCTTGTATGGGGACGGAAAGCCGATCCTGCTGTCTTTGCTGAAACGCCGTTGGAAAGGCGATATATATGAAGAAAAGCCGCTCATTTCCAGAACGGCTCTTCATGCAGAGTATCTGTCTTTTATTCATCCTGTGACGAATGCTCGGCTTGAAATCAGTTCCCCGCTTCCTCGTGACATGAAAGCGGTGTTCAAACAGCTTCGCTCGCTCTAGGAACAGCGCTGCCCGGCTATCTTTTCCCCGTCAGCTTGATAATATGATAGCCGAATTGCGTCTGTACGACATCGGATACCGAACCCACACCGAGATTTTTGCAGGCATACTCGAATGGGGCGACCATTTTCCCTGGGCCAAACCAGCCGAGGTCGCCGCCTGAGGATTTTGACGGACAGGTTGAGAACTCGCGCGCAAGGCCTTCAAAATTGGCGCCCTGTTTAACCCGTTTCAACAATTCCTGCGCAAGATTTCGATCTTTTACCAGAATATGGCTTGCTCTCCATTCCATAGCGACCCTCATTATTCCGTGGTTATTTCCATGCGAGGTGGAAGCGCCTGATTTTTTCTACGACGCTTAAAATCTGCTCAGTCGGCGGCAGAATGGTTGTCCTGAAATGAGCCGTTCCCGCAACCTGCCTGAATCCGGTTCCAGGGACCAGACAGACACCTTCCTGCTCAAGCAGAGCCATACAGTACTCTTCGTCGGTTCGCCCTTGCGGCAACATAATGCTGGGGAAGGCGTACATGGCTCCCGTTATCGGCTGACAGGAAATGCCTGGAATCTCGTTGAGTCCATCAGCCAGGATTTTTGCCCGTTTTGCAAGCTCGGACAGGATGCTATTCTTTTCTTCATTATATTTCGAATATGAAGGCGAGCCTTCCGCAGGGGGCTTTACCATCAGATAGGTGACTACTTGTCCCGGCAGATTGGAGCATAGTGAAACGGATTGCAGTTTGGTAATTTGAGCCAAGACATCCTGCGAGACATTACGGACTTCCATGTACCCGCCCCGGTGGCCGCATTCACCTAGAAAACCCTTGGATGTCGAATGAAAACTGAACAGGCTGACTTCTCGCTCGCGGATTTCGGTCATGACGCGCGCAAAGGATATAAAAGAATCTTCCGGACGATAGATATTCTCCTGATAGACTTCATCGGCAAGAATTGACAAACCATGCGTCTTGGCAAATTGAATGACCATTTCAATATTTTCGCGGCTAAGCACCGAACCTGTCGGGTTGCCCGGATTGATAACAACAATTGCCTTTATCTTGACACCATGCGCGTGGGCTTCCAGATAAGCCTCTTCCAGCATTTTATAGGAAAGATTCCAGCCTGAAGATTCGTCAAGATAATATCCAACCTGCACGCCTCCATAGAGGGTTATGGTCGCAGAGTAGAGCGGATACTGCGGAATGGGGATCATGATGCCATCCTGCTCTCCTGCGATGAGAATTCTGAGAGCTGTCTGTACGCCCTTGGATGCGCCGTCGGTCAGATAGATGTGGTCAGGGTTGCTTTCCACTTTCAAAGCCGTCGTGGAATCCCGTTTTTCAATAAATTCTGCGATCGCTTTACGGACAAAAAGCATGCCTTTGGAATCGGAATACGCGCCCAAACCGTGCTTTGATTCTTTCAGAATGGTTTTCGCTGTTTCGATCGCATCCTGGGGAAACATTGAATCAGCGCGCTCGATCATCTGCGGATATTCAGTCAGCGCGAGTACCTGCCGAATGTAGGTAATGGGCTTCTGCTTCAATGCCTGTGGATTGCCGATATTGCAGTAAATGATTTCTTTGCCGGCTTTTTCCAGCTCCTGGGCGCGGGCAACAATGGGACCTCTGACCGCGTAATGCGTATCCAGAACCGCTTTTCCGATCTCTGAGATTGATAATGCCATGATCCGATTTCTCCTGGCTTTGCTGTTTCGGCTATTTTAGCATGAGTTGATAAATATGTAAACTGATAGTGCCCCGGCGACAGTCTGTCGAATAATTATTCATTATTCTGCAATAACTTATCAAGCGGAGCCTTATCTCCTCTACTTGACCATAACCATCCCTTGGTATATACAGAACCAAGGCTGCGCTTCAGCGCGGCAGCGTCAATCCAGGAGGAAACAATGCCCGTCAATTTGAAAGGCCGGAGTCTTTTGACACTGAAGGATTTTTCGACTGAGGAAATCCGTTATCTTCTCGACCTATCACATGATCTGAAAGCCAAAAAGCGAGCAGGCGTCAAAGGCAATCTGCTCAATCGCAAAAACATTGTTCTGATTTTTGATAAAGCTTCGACACGGACCCGCTGTGCATTTGAAACCGCATGCTGGGATGAAGGCGGAAATGCCACCTTCCTGACCAATTCACAAATGGGAAAGAAAGAATCAATTGAAGATACCGCCAAAGTTCTGGGCAGAATGTATGATGGAATCCAATACCGCGGCTTCTCGCAGGAGCTGGTTGAGGATCTTGCCAAATATTCCGGAGTTCCTGTCTGGAACGGGCTGACTGATGATGATCATCCAACCCAGATCCTTGCAGACCTTCTAACCATCGAAGAGCATATCGCAAAGCCGCTGTCCAAGGTCAAAATGGTGTACTGCGGCGATGCCCGCAACAATATGGGCAACGCTCTGATGATCGGTTCCGCCAAAATGGGGATGCATTTTGTCGCCCTTGCGCCTCGCGAGCTCTGGCCGAATGAGAAATTGACTGCTGAAATGAAGGCTGTTGCCAACGAAACCGGCGGCAAAATCGAATTTTTCTCAATTGAAGACGCTGACAAGGCGCTCGCAGGCGCAGATGTCCTCTATACCGACGTCTGGGTTTCCATGGGCGAAGAAGACAAGTTTGAAGAAAGAATCAAGCAGCTGGAACAATATCGCGTGACCATGGATTTTGTGAAAAAGACTGGCAATCCTGATGTCATTTTCCTGCACTGCCTCCCCGCGTTCCATGATACCGAAACAGCGGTCGGCAAAGACATACAGAAAAAATTCGGCATCAGCGAGATGGAAGTTGCCGATGCTGTTTTCCGCTCGCGACATTCCAAGGTGTTCGATCAGGCTGAAAATCGCCTGCACACTATTAAGGCAATCATGGTTGCGACTATTGGCGATCTTTGATGCCAACAATCGATAGAATGTAATCTGACCAATTGTCTGTCCGCCGGTCGAGTCGGCTCCCAAAGCTCCTGCTGTTTTACAGCAGGAGCTTTTTTTATCAGGATTGGACAGCCATGCCGCATGCTGTAAATCCTTTCGATAAATGTGCTATAGTGAAACCTGGAGCTAGATGTGACAGAATTGACTGACCCGCGGCCGAAGGCGGAACGGAGCCTTCTGGTTGGCATAGAAAAAGATACCATTCGAAAAGCCGAGGCGCAGAGCCTTCTCGATGAACTGAAAGGGCTTGCAAAAACGCTGGGCATCGATGTCGCTGACTCGATACTGGTCAAACTGCGTGAAAAAACCGCAAATCTGCTGGTCGGATCAGGCAAGGCGCAGGAGATAGCCAACGCAGCGGAAGCGCTCAACGCGGAATCTATAATTTTTGATCATATATTAACCCCTGTTCAGCAGCGGAATTGGGAAACACTGACGAAAAAAAAGGTGTATGACAGGGCAGAGCTCATCATCAGAATTTTTTCAGCTCGCGCACTGACAAAAGAAGCTGGCCTTCAGGTTGAGCTTGCCCAACTGCAGTACGCGCTTCCGCGGCTTGCTCACTCCTATGAAGAACTCTCCCGTCAGCGCGGCGGCCGTTACGGTACGAAAGGCGCAGGGGAGCAGAAAATCGAGCTAGATCGCCGGAGTATCGAACGCCGAATTCATGAAATCAAGGAAGAACTGAAAGAAGTTCAAATGTCCCGCGAGATCCAGCGGAAGCGGCGCGAACGAATTCTGCTTCCGAGAGCCGCACTTGTTGGATATACAAATGCCGGAAAATCAAGTCTTCTGAATGCGCTTACCAATGCTCAAGTCCTGGCAGAAGACAAGCTTTTCGCGACGCTTGATCCTACGACACGACGACTGACGCTCGCATCAGGCGGCACCCTCCTCTTGACTGACACCGTTGGGTTTGTAAGAAATCTGCCGCACGGGCTTGTTGAAGCCTTCAAGGCAACCCTTGAAGAAGCCGCGCTGGCTGACCTCCTGATTCATGTGGCAGACGCCAGCGATCCTGAAGTGGAAGTCCACATGCAGACAACTGAAAAAGTGCTATCCGAAATCGGTGCAGGAATGAAACCGCGAATTCTGGTGCTCAACAAAACGGATATCGCTGATCCTGAAAAAATCGATCAGTGGACGAGAATTCATGGTGCGGGAATCCCGGTTTCAGCAAAAACAGGGGAAGGGCTTGAGCTTCTTGCCAAAGCGATTGAGCAGGCGCTGACGGCTGAAATGGGAGCGTATGAATTCGAATTTCCGCACAATGAATATGCGCTGGTAGCGCTCATTCACCGCGAGGGTTCCATTCTCTCCGAGCGGACGACCGACTCGGGAACCAGAATCGTATGCCGAATCCCCGAACGGATACTGCATCGCGTTGAAAAATATTGTGTAACAAATGAAGCGCAGGATGGAGGATATGATGCCGAAAATCAATAAAGTTTTAATCGTCGGGGCAGGAGCAATCGGCGCTGCAATCGCTTCCAGAATATTCGATGTTAACCCTGATGCTGTCGCGTTGGCCGCTTCAGGCGAACGAAAACAGCGGTATCTTCGTGATGGTTTCATTGTGAACGGCAAACGGTATGATTTCAGGTTAGCCGATTCAGCTGGAGCCACACTATACGACCTCATTATTCTCGCTGTGAAAAATTATGATCTTGAATCAGCCATAGAGGAAATCAGACCCTTTGTCGGAGAGAATACCACAATTCTATCTTTGCTGAATGGAATTACCAGCGAGCAGATTTTGCGGGCAGAATTTGGAAAGGATGCGGTTCCGCTCGCTTTTATTATTGGAATAGATGCTTTGCG
>CAZZJJ010000096.1:0-6047 GCA_964654405.1 uncultured Treponemataceae bacterium | reverse complement strand
GATTCTGAAGGCGAGGCCGTGAATATCCAGCTCCGGATAACGCTTCATGATTTCTCCCAGAATCCGCTCCTGCTTGAGCTGAAGAAGTTGAATCCAGCCCGAATGATCTGTCTCAATCAGGAGCACACCATGGCGAATGTCAGAAGGTCTGGAATGGTCAGCAAGCCTGTCACCCACGATGGATCGCCACGATCTCGAAAATTGAGCGTATTGCTCGCCCCGCTGAAGCGTCTTTTCGTCAAAAAACGCTGAAAGCAGCTGCGAAACTGACTTAGCCCTCGAATCGTCCATGATTCACCCTGTAAACAAGCGTATCGCCGCTCGTGTATTCCGTCCATGGCTCGCCCGGCAGAAATGTAAAAAATGCCTGGGCTCCTTCGTGTTCTCCCGGTAAAAGCTCCAAAAAACGCCGACGCTTCCCGACATCCAGCTCTAAAAGAACATCATCGAGCAAAAGAACGGGCCATTGGCGTGTTCCAGTCTGCACCGCCGCCGTCTCTGCATAAACAATCGCCTCCACAACCCGGAGCACCAGCGAAACAAGCCTGAGCTGACCCGTGGATGCCGTATCGGTAAAACTCTCGCCTCCGCAGACAAAATTCCACCGGTCACGATGCGGCCCGCTTCTGGTCGTGCCCTGGATTATTTCGATATCTCTTTTTGATTCAACAAATTGCAGTATCTCTTCAAAGCCGGCGCCCTGCGGCCAGTTAGGTTTGTATTCGAGTTCCACCGGCTTTCCAAGCTGGGAAACATGTTCATAAAGCTGAGGAAACTGCTGTTGGAAGCGGGAAAAAATGATTTCTCGAATCGCCATCAACTCCCGTCCGTACCTGACAAACTGCGGATCCAGTACTTCCAGCAGATCATAGGCGCTTTCCTTCAATGCTGCGTTTCGCTGCTTGAGAACGCGCCTGTAAGCGCGTAAAATATCGATGTAATCGAGTGAAATCATTCCAGCGCACTGGTCAAAGAAAAACCGCCGCAGCTCCGGCTCCCCTGCCGCAAAGGAAAAGTCCTCATGGCAGAAAACAACCGAAGGGTTATGCCCCACCAGTTCCTTGCGGTCTCTGACAGGCTTGCCATTCAGGTGTATATCCTTGACCGAGTTCTGGACTGAAACTTCTATTTCATCTTCTAATATAGAATTATTATTCCAATATCCTTTAAGGCCAAACCCTTTTGCGCCGTTGGCTGGAATCTGGGAATCCACCTGGCCCCTGAACGATCCGCCGAATGAGAGATAGTACAGGGCTTCCAGGAGATTGGTTTTGCCCTGACCGTTTTCACCAATCAGAAAAACCCGGTCAGCGGCAGTATTTATTTCCGCATCTTCGAGGTTGCGATAAGATACAAGCCTGATTCGGGAAAAAGACATCAGTCAATCTGCATCGGCATCACGATATGGAAGTAATCTCCGGCTGGCTCGGGGCGCAGGGTTATGGCGCGCGAAGGATCATTGAACTCAACCGCGAGATTGCCTTCATCAAGAACCCTCAATGGCTCTTCAATATATTTATAGTTGAGAGCAATAGTTACGTCATCACCATCATAATCGCAGGCAATTTCCTCCCTGGCAGCACCAATGTCGGTTTCCTCAGATGAAAGGACCAGACTGCCATTTGAAAGTGTAAAAAATGTCCGGTTGGATTTTTGTTCCACAAAAATGGAAACACGCTTGAGTGCCTCGAGAAGATCGCTTTTTGCCACTTTAAAGACGAGTTTCTGGTTCTGCGGGATGACTTTCTGATAATTCGGGAACTGGCCTTCAATCAGAACGCTTGAAACTTCATAGGCATTAAACCGGAAGAAAATGCTTTTTTCAGTAATCGCGATGGAAATGAGTCCTTCGTCCGACATTCGCTTGTTAATCAGCGACAAAGCCTTGGTCGGAATGATAACCGGCTTGAAATCAGGAACTTCATCAGCGATGCTGTTTTTAATAAACGCAAGCCGTCTTCCGTCAGTCGCGACCATAATCAGGTCGCCTTCAGCACTCTTTTCCATGAAAACACCGTTCATGAAATATCGAGTTTCATCAGTTGAAACAGAAAACAGGGTTTGACCTATCATCTTGCGGAATTCGCGGGCCTGAATTTCAAAAAAGCGTTCATCTTCCGCGCGGGGAATTTCAGGAAATTTTTCGCCTGACAATGTTCTGAGCTGGAAACGAATCTTTTTGGATGTCGGCTTGAGCGTAACTCGGTTTTCATCCTGCTCAACAACAATATCGTCATCGGGAAGGGAGGCTAGAATTCCGGCCAGCTTATCGCAAAAAACGGTCAGGCTGCCTGGAACAACATCGACAACAGGAATGGATGTCTGAAAACTCACCTTTACATCAGTTGCCTTTATATATAAACGTGATTCAACTGCTTCCAAGTAAACATTGGACATGATGGAAAGCGCATTTTTAGAAGCTATGACTTCCTGAGCGAAAGAAATTTCTCTCAGCAAACTGGTTTTATCACAGGTGAATTTCATCAAGTCCCCCTCATCAAACGATAATACCCTAATTTTACCAGAATTATTGCAATATTGGAATAGCGCAAAGTTTTTTTGCACAACTCTTATTATCTCTTATTTAGATATATAAGAAGAGTAGTAATAGTAGTAGAGATCCATAATATGTGGAAAAGCTATTTAATTCTATATTTCAGTAGTAAATAAAACCTGTTGAAAACTTGTTGAAATCATGTGCTTTTTTTCCACAGTTTCCACAGGCTCCGGAGTTTTCCACAGCACAGCGGTACTTATGAACAGCTTATCCTGAGGTTTTCAGCTCGATTCATGTTCACGCGCATCGCGTAAAAGACGCTGCAATGAAGCATCAAAAGAAGGGTCGAATTTGGCCATCTGCTCGATTTTCTGACACGAATGCATGACGGTCGTGTGATCTCTTCCTCCAAATTCCACGCCGATTTCGGTTGTCGAATATTCGGTGACTTCCCGGATGACATACATGGCGACCTGGCGCGCCAGGGCGATGTTCTTGCTCCGTTTTTTCCCTTTCAGGTCTGAGAGCGAAAGCTTGTAAAAGTCGGCCACCATTCTAATGATCGAATCCACCGTTATTGCTGAATGTTTTTTTGTGTTGAATAATTCCTTCAGCAGATTTCTCGCAATATCGACGGTCAGATCCTTGTGAACCAGCTCCGCATAGGCTATCAGCTTGGTAAGGCTTCCCTCCAGATCCCGGACATTCGAAGAAACATTGCTGGCAATCAGGTCGATGACGTCCTCGGCGACCGCAACGGTCCTGTTTCCCTGCAGCATTTTTTGCTTCAGGATGGCGACGCGGGTTTCATACATGGGCGGCTGAACATCGACAACAAGACCTTTATCAAACCTGCTCTTCAGGCGGTCGGAAAAATCCTTGAGTTCCTTGACGTGGCGGTCAAGGGTAAAAACCATCTGCCGCTCTGAGTCGTAAAGGGCGTTAAAGGTGTAGAAAAGCTCTTCCTGGACACCGGGTTTGTTCTGGAAAAAGTGGATATCGTCAATCAGAAGCACATCAGCGCTTCGGTATTTGTTTTTAAATTCCTGGGAAGAGCGGTCGTGGATCATCTGGATGAATTCATTGGTAAATTCTTCAGCAGTAATGCAGATAATCTTTTTTTCCGGGAAGTTTTCATAGATCGAATTGCCAATAGCGTGCATCAGATGCGTTTTTCCAAGGCCGACGCCGCCATAAATGAGCAAGGGGTTATAGGTTCGAGCTGGATTTTTTGCCACAGCTTCAGAGGCGTTATAGGTAAAACGGTTGTTCTCGCCCACGATAAAGTTCTCGAAGCGATAGTTCGGTCTGAGGCTGGTATGTTTTCTGGGTTCAGTCGAAGCAATGCTAGCCGGAGCGGAAGATTTTTCCCTGCTATGAGAAGGAGAATCGAAAAAAATGGCTTTAGATGGGGCTGGATCGGATTTATTGAGTTGTCCGTTTTTTTCTGCCACATCAGTGCCTGAAGAAGGTGCTGGGTCGCGCTCCGCCGTGTCCTGACCGCCGGCAATATCTGGCTTGAAGGCGCGGACCACAAGTTTGAGATCAAGTTCGGTCAGAGACTTGAGAACATTGAGCATGTAGGGAATGTATTTTCGAGAAAATTGATCCCGCAGAAATGTATTGGGCGCTCTGACGGTCATTTCGCCGTTTTCAAGCTTCTCGTAGGAGAGTCTGAACCACATGAGGAATTCCTGTTCTGATATATCTTTTTTCGCCTGGTTGAGTGCTTCTTCCCATATTGCTGAACCGTCAAATGTATCCATGAAGTCCCCGAAATCCTCAAATATTCAACAACCTATCCACAGGTTTTCCACAATTTGTATTTATATCTGTATGCGCACTTTGGTCTCTTTGGCAAGCCCCGAATGACGAAAAAGCAGGAAAAATTTCGCAAGTTGTATAGCAAACACGATTTTAACAATTCTAAATATATATAATACAATAAAATATTAAAATGAGCCGAGTTGTGCGGCATAAATAATCGCGTTTTCCGATTTTACCTGGTTTTGCTATCCACTGGAAATGAACAGGTTTGGCACAAATTATACACAAGTTATCCACAACCCGTGTATAATTTTTTTAACAATCCTTGTCGCCTCGGTGTGTGCTTTACTCTAAAGCTGTAAAAGGATATAATGTTTCTGTTCAGGGCTGCGGGTTTTGACATCGTCATAAAGTACAAAGCCATCTCTGCAACAACATTTTTTTCCATCCAGGACAGGTATGGATTCGAACTACTCGGCAAATACGATTCAAGTATTGAAAGGCCTTGAGGCGGTTAGAAAGCGCCCGGGCATGTATATCGGCTCAACCGGCATAGACGGGCTTCATCACCTCGTCTATGAGGTTGTGGATAACTCGATTGACGAAGCGCTTGCTGGCTATTGCACCGACGTCCTGGTTGTCCTTGAACGGAATGATATCGTTCGGGTAGAGGACAATGGGCGCGGTATACCCGTGGATGTGCATCCTACGGAAGGCATTTCCGCCTTGGAACTGGTTATGACACGTCTGCACGCGGGCGGCAAGTTCGACAAAAAAAACTATAAGGTGTCGGGCGGTCTTCACGGTGTCGGCGTATCTGTCGTCAATGCCTTGTCTTCATGGATGGAAGTCCAGGTTCATCTTGACGGCAAGTTGTATTTTCAGAAATATCAGGAAGGCATTCCCGTTGACCCGGTCGCGGAAATCGGCATTACCGACCGCCGCGGTACAGTGGTGCGTTTCAAAGCCGACCCGACGATATTTGAAGAAACTGTCTACAGCTATGATGTTCTTTCAAATCGGCTTCGCGAATTGGCCTTCCTCAACAAGGGTGTCAAAATCATTTTGGTTGATGAACGGCTCAGTACGCCTAAAAGCATTGAATTCAAGTTCGAGGGCGGGCTGCGGCAATTCATCGAGCACCTCAATAAAAACAAGAATGTTTTGCACAAAGATGTTGTCTACTTCCATGGGACTCGCGATGATGTCGAAATAGAAGTCGGCCTGCAGTATAACGATAGTTTCAACGAAATCGTCTTTTCCTATGTCAACGGTATCAATACGAGGGAAGGCGGGACACATCTGACCGGCTTCCGGGCAGCGCTTTCCAGAACGGTGAACGAATTTTTTAAAAAATCGAAATATGTCAAGAAGCTTGATGAAACATTGTCAATTGACGATGTTTCGGAGGGTCTGACAGCGGTTTTGTCGGTCAAGGTCATGGAACCGCAGTTTGAAGGCCAGACCAAGGGAAAATTGGGAAACAGCGAGGTCAAGGGCATTGTTGACGGGTTCTGTTCGGATCAGCTGGATTTGTACTTCCAGAAATATCCGGAAATTGTCAACGCCATTCTGGAAAAATGCGTTCTCGCGGCCAAGGCTAGGATTGCAGCGCGGCAGGCACGGGAGCTTACCCGTCGGAAAAATCTCCTCGATAGCGCGAGTTTGCCGGGGAAGCTGGCGGATTGCCAGGAAAAAGACCCAACCAAGTGCGAAATTTTCATTGTTGAGGGTGATTCGGCAGGCGGTTCCGCCAAAATGGGCAGAAATCGCGTGTATCAGG
>CAZZJJ010000095.1:0-6068 GCA_964654405.1 uncultured Treponemataceae bacterium | reverse complement strand
ATAAAAAGGAAGGCTGTGACGGCATACTGGGATTCGGCGGAGGCAGCCCCATCGACTGTGCCAAGGGTATCGGCGCTTCAATCGGCGAAAACAGGCCGATCCGGGACTTTATCGGAACAGGGCTTGCCTTTACCAGACCGGTGCCGCCCCTTGTCGCAATACCGACGACAGCTGGAACCGGCACCGAGGTTACCAATGCTGCGGTGTTCACCCTTGTTGACGGACCGAAGAAAGCTAAAAAAGGGACCGCTGGCACCAGTCTTTTCCCCCGAGTCGCACTGGTAGACCCAACCTACCACCTGTCGATGCCGCCGGAACTGACCGCGGCAACCGGGATGGACGCGCTGACCCACGCCGTTGAAGCCTATGTGAGCCGAAACCACAACCCCATTTCGGACTTTTTCTGCCTTGAAGCTATCAAACTGATAGGGCTCAATTTAAAGCGCGCTTGGAAAAACGGCGATGATATGGAAGCCCGCTCGGGCATGGCGCTTGCGTCTACGCTGGCTGGCGTCGGGCTGTCCCAGGCAGGTCTGGGCATGGTTCACGGCTTTGCACACGCTGCCGGAGCGCTCGGCGGGCTGGCACACGGCATGGCTAACGCCATCATTCTGCCTTTTGTCCTCCGCGAATACATTTCCGACGCCAACATGAGGCTTGCAGCTATTGGGAAAGCTTTGACCGGCAGGCAGGCGTCCACCGCCCTCGACGCAGTCTCCGCCATCGCCGAACTTGGCAGTGACATCGGCATCCCGCGCAACCTGAAAAACGCGGGCATCCCTGAATCGCTGCTGCCGGAGCTTTTTAACGACGCGAAAACCTACAAGCGAAGACCGCAGAGCCCTCGCCTATTTACCGACGAGGAGCTTGAGCGCCTTCTGTATAAAGCCTGGTCGGATTCGATGATTGACTGACCGCCTGGCATTGGAAGCCTGAAAGCAGCTATCTAATCCTGAGCGTGGATCCCTGAGCCGTCTTGACCACTTCAAGCTGGTTCGGGATCCGATTTCTCAGGCTTGTGACATGGGATATGATCCCGATCGTCCTGCCTCCGCGGATTTTTTCCAGCACATTCATCGCGGTATCCAGCGATTCTTCATCCAGCGAACCAAAACCTTCATCGATAAAAATCGCCTCGAGCGAAACGCCGCCTGAACGCTCCCGGATCATGTCCGAAAGTCCGAGAGCGAGGCTGACCGCGGTAATGAATTTTTCTCCGCCGGAAAGTGTCCCCGTGGACCGGTCCGCGCCCGTCCAGGCGTCTTGCACCTTGAGCCCCAGCCCTATTCTCCCGCGCCCCGCCCGGCTTACGGCGGAGCTCCGGCTCACATCCTGGCTGAGCGTTTCTTCCGGAATGAGGTAGTATCGGCCGTCGCTCATCTCGGACAAGTGCAGCGATGCACGGCTGACGACTTGCCGGAAATATTTCGCAAGTATGAAGAATTTAAATGGCAGCCGTTTGCCCGAGAGTTCCCCCTTGAGCAATGCTGACAGCTCCTCCGCGGTAGAAACATCGGAACGCTTTCCTGCTCTCAGCACTTCAAGCTCGGCGATGCGAGCCATGGAATTTTTCATGGTTTGCAAATATGTCGAATTTTCGAGCAGTCTGGTTTGCGCATTGTCCAATGCTTCCCGGGCTTCGGTAAATTCCTGTTCGAGCTTCGCGATATCCGGCAATGATTCGCCTTCTTGCGGCAAATCATGGGCAAGCGCCTGCGCCAACGTTTCAGCTTTCGCCAGCGCTTCGCGATACATCCTCGATTTTTCTTCTTCGGTATTTCGCTCAGCCTTGCCCAGTTCAGCCGCGTGAACAGCCTCCAGTGCCGCTGAAAATTCAAGCTCATGTATTGGACCAAGCGCTGAAACTGCGTTATGCGCTTCTATTTCGAGTTTTTCCGCAAGGCGCCATGACAGCGCGTTCTGCAGCACCGAATATTCCGAAGGCTCGCTCAGCCAGGCAAAATGCGGCGTGCTGAATTGAGCGTGCTCTGTCCGCGGGCCGCCTGCTGGTGCGGCAAATCCCGCGGAAACAAGAGCGCCGGACAGCTCCGAGAGTTCCAGATTGAATTGCTCGAACACAGCGGCAAGCTCAGTTTTCAATTCCGCATGCCGGTCATATGTCTGCTTTTTGGCCTGGTTCCACGACTGGAAATAGCGCTCGGCTTCTTCTTTTTCCCGGGTATAGCCGGCGATTTTTTCGCGGACAGCCAGTAAAGATGGCTCAGGATTTTCCTGTCCCGCTTCTTTTGCAATTTCCGAAAGCCGTGCGGTGTTTGCCGCGACAGCTTTCTCGAGTTCCGCTAATTTTTTCTGCAAAAGATCGAGTTCAGCTCGAATTGTTTCTCGTGCATCGCGAAGCTGTTTTGCCTTTTTTCTCCGGTCCTGCAGGGACACACTGCACTTCTGCGCGTCGGCAAGTTCGGATTTGGTTCTTTCAATATCATCGTCAAGCAGATCAATATGCGCAGAAATTTTTTCTTCGCTGAAGAGGTCTTCCAATAATGCTGGAGGCATTGCGAGCTTGGCGCAGGCTGACACAGCGTGAGCGGCCAGTACCGAGAATTTTTTTTCTTTTCCAGCCTTGTCCTCTGTCAGATTGCTGATTGTGGCGCATAACGCGGCTAATTTTGATCGCGAGGCATCAGCTTCTTTTCGCTTCGATGCAAGCTTCAGTTTCAAATCTTCTATGGTCTGCTCAGAATTGCCAGTGTCGGCTGTTTGTGTTGCAGCTGGTGCCGGATGATCGAGGGAACCGCATACGGGACAGGGTTTTCCCGCTTCCAGCTGCAAAGCCAGATGTTCGGCTTCTGAATGGAGCAAGCCTGCTTCCAAGCCCGCCATCTCCTGCGTAATCAGGGTGTCAAGCAGTTCAGCCTCGCGCCTGGCAGCTTCCGTCTGTTCAATTTTTGCAGCCACGGAAGAAATTTCACGGCGCCTTTCTGCCAGCTCATGCAGGGTGCGCACAAGCTCTTCGCGCTCTTTCCGCTGTGTCTGCAAGCTTTCCCACCGCTCGGCAGCTTGCGTTTCTTCTTCTTCCGCTGGCTCAACGGCTGACAGCTCCTCTGCACGCTTTTGCAGCGCCGTCTCTTTCTGCTGAATTTCCTGAACGAATTCCGCTTTTTGCTGGATGAGCGAAAGTGCCTGCTTTTCCAAATCCATTTTATTCGCCCATGCTTTGCAGGCACGTTCCAGCTGAAGTTCTTCCCGCGCCAGTGACTGCAACTCGGCGGAAAGCTGTGCCGCTTTTCCCTGCGCTTCAGAAGCCTTGTTCTGATCCTGTACCAGCTCAGCGAACTTCGATTCCAGTTCCCGAGTCTTGCGGACTATTTCCTGGGTCCGTGCATTCGCGCCTGCAAAAGCCTTTATCTGATGCGCCACCTGCTCGGCCCGCCTTGCACGATCAAGCCTTTCAGCTCGGATATCTTCCTCTGGCTTTCTCGCTCGCAAAGCTTGCAGTGTTTGCACCGCCTGCATGGCTTTCTGCGCGCGTTCAACCCGATCCCGGACGGAATCAAGACGGCTTTTCCGATCAGCCACCATGCCTGTCGCTGATTGTACCTCGGTTTCGAGCTGTGTCTGATCCAGCAGAAGAGCCGCATAACGCGATTCATAGTCAGAACCCAGCTGATTTTCGATCCGGGATTTTTCATCCTCCATCGCGGACAGCTCATTTTTCAGTTTTTTATATTTTTCAGCCGCAAGTTCGGCTATCGTGTCATACATCGCTACCGGGAAAAGCTTTTCCAGAATTTCGCTCCGTTCGGCCGAATCCATCTGCAGAAACTCCTGGAATTCGCCTTGCGGAAGCAGAATTATTTTTGAAAACTCTTCCGCCGTCAGATTGATGAGAGTCCCGACCTTCAAGTTGGTGTCCCGCACCCCGGAAGCAAGCACCGAAATCTCGCGGCCTGCCGCGTCAATACATGCAATACTGGCTTCAGGCGGCACTTCGGTAAAACCGCCATTTTTTTTCAGGCGGCGATACGGCGGGGTTCGCTGTATCAGATACCGCGCGTTCGACAAAGAGAATTCAAAGCGAACTGAGGGTTCTTCGCCGATTTCGGCATAATCGGAAACAAGCTCGCGCTCATGCCCTTTCCGCGCACCCGGCGCTTCGCCGAACAAGGCATAGGTGATGGCATCGAATATCGTCGATTTGCCGGAGCCCGTTTTGCCGCAGATCAGAAAAAACTCGCCGAGCTCGGAAAAATCTACACCCACAGTGCCGCGATACGGCCCGAAATTTTTCAGTTCAAGCCTGATTGGCCGCATTCCGAGCCTCCTTCAGCAGCAATTCAAACTGATCCATACTCTCCATCGATGGGGCTTTTCCCTTCATTTCCTGATGAAACTCGACAAATGCCTGCATGATCGTCTCATCGCTCTGGGCTTTTTCCGGATCAAGCAGAGAAAGCTCGGTTTCCGACATGGCAGAACCGCGGAAGCCCGCCGCCGCTTCGCCAGCCTCCGGTTTCAGATAGTAGATTCGGGGATACAGTTTTTTAAGTTCATGCAGCGGATTCGGCACCGGCTTTGTATCACACAACGTTATTTCGACATAATCTTCCCGCTCTTCGGCTGAAGGCGGGCTTAGCAGAATATCGCTGAAAAAACCGCGCAGTTTCCGAAAACCACGAAGCGGTTTCAGCGGAATACATTCGACATGCGCCAGCGGATCGCCGGATTTCAGCGTTATACGGCACAGTCCTGTTTTTCTGCCAGCGTCCGAAACACCGTAGGGCATCGGCGAGCCTGAGTACCAGATGCGCGGCGCGGGACTCTGGAAAAAGTGCAGATGGCCCAGGGCTGTCACGTCAAAGCCGCTGAACAGCTCGGTCCCAACCTGCTCAGCCGCTCCAATATAGGAAGTTTCGGAATCGCTCACCTTCGCGCCGGCGGCATAGCAATGCGCCACAAGAATCCGCCATGGCGCCGGGCTATCGGCATTCCGAACGGCATCATTCCAAGCCTTGTTTTCATGAATTTTGGACACAGCAAATTCCATCAAGTACTGCTGAGAGGGAAATTCCCGCACAGCCGGTTTCGCTGTGCCTGCGTCTTCTGCTTCGCTGTCAGCCTGCCAGCCATTTCGAAACACCGCCGGCGAAAGGAACGGCAGCGCCCAAACAAACGCCGTCTCACCCTGCTTTTCCAGCACGCACGCGGGCTCAGCCTGAAAATTCGTCACAATATGGACACCCTGCCGCTCCAGAAGCCGCGCGCCGAAGCCCATCCGCGGCCCGCCGTCATGATTGCCCGGAATGATGACAATTTTCAAATCGGGCACCAGCGTAAGACATTGCATCAAAAAATTATCCAACAGCTCGATCGCTTCAGGCGGCGGGACCGACCTGTCATAGACATCGCCGGCTATTAGCAGAGCATCGGGCTGTTCAGCTGAAATTCGATCTATAATCCTGGCGAGAATGAACTCCTGGTCTTCCATCAGGTTGTAACCATGGAAGGTTTTCCCCAGATGCAAGTCCGAAACATGGAATAGCAGCATGTCTGACAGCATGGTTCGGGCATTCGTTTCGGTCAAGAGGAAAATGCGCGGTTTTACGTGGTACGGCCCATAATCGCGGTTATTCCGCAATTCGAATTTTCGCTGAAAACGGCGCTTTCCCTCAGCTTCGGAATATAGTACGTTTATGATATAGTTATTCGATGTGCTTTCAGAAGCATAACCTTTTGAAGGCCTCAGGTTTTATATCGAATTTCAATTCCGGAGGATTATATGGAATATCGAAGATTGGGATCGGCGGGAATCAAGGTGTCGGTGCTTTCGCTTGGCTCATGGGTGACCTATGGGTCGCAGGTCGATGTAGAAGCCGCGGCCGAGATGATAAAGCTCGCCTATGACAACGGCATCAATTTTTTTGACAATGCCGAAGTTTACGCGGGCGGCAAATCAGAGGAAATCATGGGCGCGGCGTTCAGGAAGCTCAACCTGCGGCGCTCCTCATACCTGGTTTCCACCAAGCTGTACTGGGGGCTGCATGACGGGCCGAACGAAAAGAACACGCTGAACAGCAAGTATCTGCATGAGTCGATTGAAGGAAGCCTTG
>CAZZJJ010000094.1:263-6101 GCA_964654405.1 uncultured Treponemataceae bacterium | reverse complement strand
TACCAGCCGAGGCCATCCATCGAGGCGAAGGTTTCCGAGAGGAAAAGGACGGCGCTGGCGGTGCCCAGGCTTATCCGCAGGGATGAGATGAGGGCTGGAAAGGTGGATGGAAGTATCACATGGCGTGTCACGAAGCTTGTTGATCCGCCTAAAGATCGAACAGTATCGATCATTGACTGCGGAATAGCCCGGGACGCGTCGCGGGCGCCGACAAAAAGCTGGCTGAAAATGACAAGCCCCATCAAGGCTACCTTGGAAGCATCGCCCAGACCAAAAAACAGCATCAGAACGGGAAGAAAGGCGACTTTGGGCAGGGGATGGAGGAGGTAGACAATCGGCGAGGTGACGGCATCGATGGTCGTGTGCCTTCCGGAGAGTAAACCTAGGATCCAGGCCAGCGGTCCTGCTATGCCGAGGCTCAGGAAAATTCGCTTCAGGGACTGGAGTGTGTGGGTATTCAGACTTCCGCTCATGATGAGTTCGAAAAGCCGCCGCAGGGCGGAAAGCGGCGGCGGTAGAAAGGCTTTCTGAACGCTCGCGGCGGCCAATTGCCAGAGTAAACCAGCAAACAGCATGGCAAACACAAGATGTAAAAGCTTATTGCCGAATTTTTTCAGACCGGGATTCAAAACCCGCGGCTTTCCGGTGCTGCCAGCTTTGCCGGCTCGCAGGATACCTTCCGTCTCGACCAGCTGAGATGTGTCCTGCAGGCTCCCTGCGATCTCTGAAAATCGCTGCCGCAGGCGCGCGACATCTTGAAAGTAAACTGCCGATTCTCGGTAGGGCAGTGCGGAAGTGTCGGATGTATCTTGGTAAGAGATAGAAAGCGACCTGCTTGGTTCTGCCGGGAGAACTTTGCTTTTTCGAGAAGTCTCCATTCGCTCGATAATTGTCGAAGGGTTTTTCCCGCTGGCAATGTACACGGTATCAGCGACATAGGCTGCTTCCTCAATGGAATGCGTAACGAGGATGACGGTGGTTCCATGCTTTTTCTGGGTTGCGAGCAGCATATCCTGCATGGATTCGCGGGTATTTGCGTCCAGGCTGGAGAAAGGTTCGTCTAAAAGCAAAATGTCGCTGCTGGTTGTGAGGGCTCGGGCGATGGCGACTCGCTGCTGCATACCCCCGGAAAGCCGCAAGGGGAAGAGTCTGGAAAATCCGGAAAGCCCCAATTCCTCAAGAATCGGAGCCACAGCTGCTGATCGAGTCCGGTTTTTGACCCCTCGGGCGAGCAAGCCCAGTTCCGCATTGGCTTTCACGGTTTTCCATGGCAAAAGGCCGTAATTCTGGAAAATGATGGAAATATTGGGTCTGCTGGTAGAGCCTGATGCGTCACCTCGTGTGATTATACCTTCATCCTGCTGGTTGAGGCCGGCTATCAGCCTGAGCATGGTTGTCTTGCCGCAGCCCGACTGTCCCACGATAGCGGTGATCGAGCCCTTTTCGACCTGAAAATTGATATCTCGCAGGACTGGAAGTGCCTTGCCTTTCAGAGAATAGGAAAAGCTGACATGCTCGAGTTTTACCATCCTGCCGTGAACCTCCCGTCGACAAGCTCCGAGGGCGCGATTTCCGTTTTGAGGAGATTTTTAGACAGCAGCCAGGCTTCAGCGCGGCGGATGTCTTCTTGGTTCGGAAGTTTTGGCTTCTGGTAGGTAATAAACCTGAAGGCGCGGGCAGCCTCATCGGAAAAACCTGCTTTCTGGGCGAGCAGGCTCCGGTACGAGTCCGGTTTTTCGTTGATGCGCTGAGCCGCTTTCCAGTAGGCTTTGTAGAGGCGTTTGATGGTTTCTGTCTTTTCCTCTATCGACCTTTCATGGAACACCAGCACTCCGGCTCCCAGCGGATACTCGTCAGTGGAGGCGAGCAGGGTGCTGCCTTTGACCAATGCCATTGTGATGAAAGGTTCGGTCATGCCGGCTGCTGCTATCTGCCCTGAAAGCAAGAGTTCGAGCCGGACCGGAAGCTTGGGGATCGGCATCAAGGAAATATCGGATTGCCGTATGCCTGCATTCTTCAAGTAACTGTCAACCATATAATGAATTATTGTATTACTTGAAATGCCGATCGGCTTTTTGGCAAGGTCCGCAAGAGATTTTGCTTTGACGCCCGGGCCGGCGATAATCCCGAAGCGCCCGTCGGTCAGGCTGGTGATCCGCACTTTGAAGCCTCCCTGCCGGGCGAGCACCGCAGCGCACAGATCACTGATAATGCCGTCCACCGAGCCTGCGTGAAAGGCGGAATCCCGCTCAATGGCGCTCTGGAAGCGGACAAGCTCAACAATCACCTGTTCTTCCTGGAAAATCCGCTCGGCTTCGCAGATCATGAAAGGGAAGGAGTCAGCGTCGGTGAAAATTCCGAGCTTGAGCGGTGCTGGCGCGGAAGGACTGTCGGCAAAAATCCGAGTATCTGCGGTCAAACCGAGAAAAACGAGTAAAATCATGATGAGTATAGTTTTTTTCATTGCATGAATCCTTTCAGACTTGCGAAAAATTCAGCTCCAGCGGTACGCATGGATATTGTTGACACCGAGATGATCCATGATTCGATATACAACACTGTCAACCAGCTGTTCAATAGTCTGTGGTTTGCTATAGAAGCTCGGAGCTGCGGGAAGGATGATTGCGCCGGCTTCCTTGAGTGTCTGGAGGCTTCGGATATGGATAAGGGAGAGTGGTGTTTCGCGCGGAACGACGATGAGCGGCCAACCTTCCTTGAGCGCGACTGCCCCAGCACGGTGAATCAGGTTGGCTGTCGCTCCTGAGGCAAGACTACCAGCTGTTCCCATGGAGCAGGGAGCGATGACAGTACCGTCCAATCTGAATGAACCCGAAGAGACAGGAGCTGAAAAATCTTCGCTGGAGTGATAGGTGACGATAGCCGGCCTGAAGGAAGGCCCGCCCGATGCCCTGACTTTGCCAAGCCAATAGCCAATCGGTCTTCCGGTTTCTTCGAGCACGACTCTGGCGCCCCATGGAGAGCAGACGGTGTGCACGATGGCTCCCTTGGCAGCTAGCGCCGCGATAAGCCGCAGAGGATATATGGAGCCGGAAGCTCCCGTTATGCAAACCAGGTATCGTGCCATTTTGACTCAATTTTAAACCAGATACATATCGATAGCAACACCAAGCAGAAAGACAAAGGGTAAAATTTCATTGATGTTGTAGGCTGCTATCCTGATATGCTTTTCCGTACCGCCTCGGGAAACCAAATGCTCCCCGGCAAGAAGAATGGCGCACAACGCGATTGCGCCTGCGCTGGCGGGGCCGGGGCTGGGCCAGAAGAAAAAGATGCTCGCAAGGCCAAGGATAGTCCCCGCGTGGCCAAGGGCGGCGATGGCTCGGGCACCCTTTGCTCCAAAGCGCGCCGGAACCGAATGCAAGCCTTCTTTTCGATCGAATTCAATATCCTGCAAGGCATAGAGGATATCAAAGCCGGCGACCCAGAGCGCGACGCCCGCGGTAATGGGGAAATAGCGAAGATGAAAAGCCCCGGAAATCCCGAGGAAGGCTCCCATCGTGGCTGCGGAGCAAGCGATGCCCAGCCAGTAATGACAGAGCCATGTCCAGCGTTTGGTGTATGAGTACCCGAAAACCAGGATGCCCGCGAGCGGCAGGAGGGCAAGGCAGAGCCGATTGAGCATAGCCGCTCCGACAATCAACATAATCAGCATGGCCGCTGTAAAAAGCCAGAGTTCGAGTTCGGAAATCCGGCCTTGCGGCAGAGGACGGGAGGCGGTGCGCGGGTTTTTTGCATCGATACGGCGATCGATGATTCGATTCAGGGCATTTGCGGCGTTGCGGGCGCCAAAAGCGGCAACCAGAATCCAGAACACTTTATGCAGCGGGGGCCTTCCGGAGGTCTCAAGCAGTACGGCGGCTACTGCGAAAGGGAGCGAAAAGACGGTATGGCGGATCATGACAGCGTCGCCAAGGGTGCCAAGCCGTGAAAATACGCTGAAAGACGCTTTGGGTGAACTGCTTTCAGAAGCCATACTCGCTCCACCGCCGGTTTACCAGTTCCTTGATGGCATCGGTCATGGCAAGGGGTTCGGGCCAGGGACGGGTGTGTCCTTCTTCCGGCCATTTTTTGGTTGCGTCAATGCCGAGCCTGGTTCCAAATCGTGGCACGGGAGAGGAATGGTCAAGCGCGTCGAGAGGGCCTTCCGAAAACACCAAATCCCGGCCTGCGTCAATATTGTTGAACACTTTCCATGCAACCGTGGAAAGATCTTTCAGGTTGATATCGTCATCCAGGACAATGATGAGTTTGGTGTACATCATCTGGCCCATGCCCCAGAGAAAATTCATCACTTTACGGGCGTGGCCCGGAAAGCGCTTTTTGATTGAGACGATGACGCAATTGTGGAAAACGCCTTCCAGAGGCATGACCAGGTCCTGGATTTCAGGCGCGAGCTGTTTGAGAAAGGGCAGAAAGAGGCGCTCGGTCGCTTTGGCCATGTAGCAGTCTTCTTTTGGCGGAATGCCGACGATGGTAGCAGGGAAAACAGGATTTTCGCGCCGCGTTATGCGTTCGAGATGGAAAACCGGATACTGGTCGGGCAGAGAATAAAAGCCAGTGTGGTCGCCGAAGGGGCCCTCGAGACGGGTTTCATCCGGATCCACATAGCCTTCTAGGATAAATTCGGCATCGGCGGGAACCATTATATCCGAAAGGCTCGCTTTGGCAACCTGAGTGCTTTTCCCGCGCAAAAAGCCGGCGAAAATTGCTTCCCAGACGCCTTCGGGAAGGGGGGCTGTACTCGAGTAGGTGACTGCCGGATCGGAGCCAAGGCTGACTGCGACGGGCATCCGCTTTTTAAGGGCACGGTATTTTTCAAAAAAGTGGGCGCCGTCCTTGTGGAGGTGCCAGTGCATGCCAGCGCTGCGTTCGTCGTACACCTGCATCCGGTACATGCCCCAATTCTGAGCGCCGGTTTCGGGATCCATAGTACATACGACCGGCAGAGTAAAAAATCGGCCTCCATCTTCAGGCCAGCATTGGAGAACCGGCAGGCTGTCAAATCCTGCGGTGTCGTCGATAACCTGGCGGCAGGGCGGCCTGCTTGTTTTCCGCGGAAGCAGCGACTTGGCGATCGGCAGTTTGGGCAGCGCTCCGGGGATTGCGGAAAAGAGCGAAAAATCCCGCACCTGCGACCAAGCCCAATTGATCAGACCCGAAATTTCGTCTGCCTTTTGATCCAGGCTTTCCGCTCCGAAAGCCCAGGCCATCCGCCGTTCCGACCCCATCGCGTTGATGAGCACCGGCCACTTCGAGCCTTTGACATGCTCAAAAAGCAGGGCAGGCCCTTGGTTTTTCATGATCCTGTCAGCAATTTCGGTTATTTCGAGAATCGGGTCCACCAAGGCGCTGATCCGCTTCAGTTCGCCCCTTGATTCGATATAGGAGATATAGTCTTGCAAACCTGAATACGCCATACTCTTGAGTATAGACGGAAAAATCGCTTTTCAGCTAGCAGGCATTCAGCCCGCCCCAGCCTGGACAGAACACTTTTGTAATGTTGTTATTTTCTTTCATCGTAATTTTATGGCGTAAACCGTCATGAAAGCGTAGTATTGCAGAAGAGAAATCCTGAAAGGAAAAGCATGTCAGGAGGCTTGTGTGGAAAATTCCGGGTCCTTTGTGGTTACGGTAGACAATGTCCATAAAATTTACGCTTTGGGCAAGACGGAAGTCAAAGCGCTGAACGGCATCAGTTTTAATATTACAAAAGGTGATTTTATATCAATCGCGGGGCCTTCGGGCTCGGGGAAGACGACGGTTCTGAATTTGATCGGCTGTGTCGACACGGCCAGTTCCGGTACCGTGACAGTTCTG
>CAZZJJ010000094.1:0-154 GCA_964654405.1 uncultured Treponemataceae bacterium | reverse complement strand
AGGGAAAATGTCGAATTGCCTGCTCTGCTCGATCCATCGGCGAGCGGCATGGCAAAGAAAGAGCTGGATGCCTGGGTGGACCACCTTATCGAGAGTGTAGGGCTGGCGGACCGGATGAAACACAAGCCGGCCGAGCTTTCAGGCGGACAGCGCC
>CAZZJJ010000093.1:0-6177 GCA_964654405.1 uncultured Treponemataceae bacterium | reverse complement strand
TCGATGCCGAAAATCACCTCGGCGCCTTCGGAGCGGCCGATCCAGTTGCGCTGGCTGATTTTGATCGGCTCGGGCCAGTCCAGCTGGTCGAGTCCCTCGAGGAGGCGGTCGGCGTATTTGGTGATCCTGAGAACCCACTGGCGAATCCGCTTGCGGGTCACTTTGGTGTGACAGCGGTCGCAGAGTCCATCCTTGACTTCTTCATTGGCGAGACCTGTTTTGCAGGAAGGACACCAGTTGATCGGCATTTCGGCTTCATAGGCCAATCCGCGCTTGAAGAGCTGGAGGAAAATCCACTGGGTCCATTTGTAATAATCGGGGGTGCAGGTCGAGACTTCCCGATCCCAGTCATAGGAAAAACCGAGCGCTTTTATCTGGCTTCTGAAGCGTTCGATATTGGCTCTGGTGGTGATTTCAGGGTGAGTTCCTGTCTGAATGGCATAGTTTTCGGCGGGGAGGCCGAAGGCGTCAAAGCCCATCGGATGCAGGACATTGTATCCCTGCATGCGGAGGTAGCGGCAATAAATATCGGTCGCGGTATATCCTTCGGGGTGTCCGACATGCAGGCCGGCACCTGAGGGATAGGGGAACATGTCCAGCACATATTGCCGCTTTTCTTTCGGGAATGAAGGATCCTCATGTGCCTTGAATGTCTTGTCTTTCTCCCATCGGGCCTGCCATTTTTTTTCGATACTCTCGAATGGATACTTCGCCATAGTGATGACTCCATTAGTGAACTGTATTGCACGATACTATCAGGTTTAGCCTTTTGCAGGCAAGGTCTTTTCACGCGACTTGCCCGGTAAAGTCAGTTTTGCGAGAACAAGAAACACAGCGGCGGCAGCAAGTCCCAGCGCCGCGATGGGTTTTGACGGGGCAGTGACAAAATATACCTCACTGCTGCCTGGCGGCGGGAAGGGAACCGGATCCAGCGGGATGCCTGATTTTTGCGCAAGTCCTTTTATGTTGAGGAAATTGATGACCGGTACGCCGCGGTCGAGAAATTCCAGAACAAGTCCACGTTCAGGGGAAGATGTTTTTACCCGATGGTTTTTGACAATTCCGTTTCCCAGGGTGAGTGTTTCCGAAATTGTGCCAAAGTTGGCATCAGCTCCGCCGATGTTGATGAAAGCTTTGACTGGACCGCGTTCAGTGTAGAGATCAAACCGTGTCCGGATATTCGCGGCGAGCGAAGGCGTTTCGATGACCGGGTAGCCTGCGCCATGGGCGAGCCTCACAAGATCATCGACAGGGCCTTCAACATAGAGTCCGCCAAGTCCTGAATCATGCTCTCCGCCCGGGCTGACAGCGACCGGTTCAGCCACCGGCAAACCTTTGGCTTTCAGAATCTTGATGATTTCAACCGTCGAAAAACCAGGGATATTGGCACCAAACTGGGAAGCGCCGATGGATAGAATCATCACTGGTTCAACATCCAGGGTCGAACAGGCGGCAAGTACGGCAAGCAGGATGCCCGGGAAGGAGCCGGAAGCCCCTATCGCCACCCGGTCGCCTTTCGCAATGCCGAGTTCATTAAACTGCCGCACGACCAGCGCCGCAAAATCAGGATTCAGCGATGTCCGCTTGGAGGTCAGGTCTCCGGCGGTTGTCGTCAGCGGGCTGTTTTCAAGACCTATCAAGCCGGTTTTATTGGGATCGAGCGCAAGGTCGATGCCGCCGCGCTGTTCCGCGATAGCTGCTGTATATCGAATCATGAGTTCTGCAGCTTTTTTCATTTCGAATTGGCGGGGATGCGGCGCCATGACCGTTGCCGACGTTACCAGGAGGCAGGATGCAAGCAGTGTCAGCAGGGACGCGGCTATAAATATCGAAAACTTCTGATTTTTCATCGCTGAACCACGCTACTGAAGCAGAAACAGGGCCAGTCTGACCGTCAGCGTTACAATGGCCAGCCCAGTGAGGGTGCGGGGCAGCCCCTGCCGCGCAGCATCATTGGCTATGAGGCCGGGAACGATGAGGCCGATTGCACGGACATCCAGCCCCTGAGGCAGAGCAATAGAAGGGAGAACAAACGGCGCAAGAAGGTCAAAAAGCCACAGCAGGCTCATTCCCGTTAGAACATACGCCATAAAACGCCTTCTGCCAAACAACACCAGGTATCGGGACAGCAGTCTGACGCAGGCGAGGGTCAGGCCAGCTGCCAGCAGTGTTGCAGCAATCCGCGAAGGATGGTCCAGAAAAAGGGCAAGATACCCGGGTACAACAAGGCCGCCGGGCAGAAAGCCCGTCAACTCGGTGAGAAAAAATCCGAAAACAACACTCAAAGCAATCGATTCCGGTATCATGGGATTTTCCGCTCCTGTTTGGCTTCCGCTGCATCGCAGATGAACTGGGTGAGTTTCATGCCAGCTCCTTTCATATTCCCAGCCATAAAAATCAGGGTTGTCGTTTCGGGCTGTCTATCCTTGACTGCAAGCTTGAGAATATCCCTTGGGGCCGCGCAACCGCAACAGACCAGTTCCGGCAAGGGATGGGTTTGCCGCTTTGTTCCAGAATCGGTCTCGCTGGCTGCGGGATGCTGTCGTGCAAAGCGCAGGGCCTCCGATTGCAGATCTCCGCAAAAAAGAACTTTTTGAACCGGAAGTCTGCTGACAACATCCCAGAGTTCCCGAATCCTGAAAGGCCGGTCCGAGCGGTGGTTGAGAATGGCGACAACAACGTCAGCGTTTTGCATGCCGCCTGACTCTTGTATGTCATCTGTCCTGTTCTGCGGTGCTTTAATCAGCGGCTGTCCGAACTCCCGCCAGAAAGCCAGGGTCGATTCGGCATCATTGGCAGCAAAAGCGTTGACCGCAACCATGGTTTCCCCGTCAAGCACCATGGTAAACACCGGAACCACGCCGGGGTCTGCGCGCGCCTGCGACATCCGCTCAATTGCGGTCTCTTCATCGATGCCGCAGTGCTTCAGAACAGCCAGCGCGGCCGCCAGGTTTTCCTTGAACATCGGATAGGAGAATTTGGCTGTATAATGGTCCGGGATTACTTCTGGATTCACAGAAATAAACCGAGTGCCGCGCTTTTTGCACTCGGCTCTGAAAAAATCTTCAAATTCGCCGGGATTTGCGATATATACCGCCCGCTCAGGAATGCTGAGGGCGAGGGTCTGCGCGATTTCGAATTCATCCTGCCCCATGACATCGGTATGATCGAGCCGGATGTTGGTCAGCACCCCGATCGTGGATCGGTTCAAGTGCTGCTCGAAGACACGCTGATTTTCCGGCGTAACCGCCATGCACTCAACCACAATTGCATCGGCTTTAGCTTCTGCGGCGTT
Organism: uncultured Treponemataceae bacterium; assembly: GCA_964654405.1. Taxonomy (GTDB): domain Bacteria; phylum Spirochaetota; class Spirochaetia; order Treponematales; family Rectinemataceae; genus JAJTBL01. The sequence continues at coordinate 2,882 of CAZZJJ010000093.1, read as the reverse complement.
TTTGACAAAGGCGATCTGCTCTGAAATCCGGGCCGGGCCCTTTCGCGCCACGGGTTCTTCGGAACCATCAGGGAGAATTTGCCGTGCTTCTGTTCCGGTTGTTTTGGCGATAGTTCGAATTGTTCTACTCTGGCCATCAGATGAGCCATGCTGGCGAGCGCCGCGCAGTCCTGCTGCAATGAGCCGTGTCACCGTGGACTTGCCTCTGGTTCCATTGACAAGAATCCGTATGGGAATTTTGGCAAGTCTTTTTCGATGCAGGGCTGATTCGGAAACGCCCAGGAGGAGCATTATCAGGGTGAGGCAGGGAATAAGGGGCAGTGCGCTCATGGTCATTGATTTTACGCCGGGCCGAAAAGGATAGCAATTGAGCCCATCAGTTGGCCTGCAAAAAAACAGCTCAATCAGTAAAAAAAGCATGAAATACCGACTTTCCCACTTGCAAATATTCAAAAATAATAATATAAATATATCTATATAATTTATAGTATTCTATTGCCTTCAAAAAAGGAGCATATATGGCACGATATCTGGTAGTCGGCGGCGTCGCAGGCGGCGCCTCAACCGCAGCCCGCTTGCGGCGCATGAACGAGCAGGCGGAGATCATCCTTTTCGAGCGCGGATCGCATATCAGCTATGCAAACTGCGGTCTTCCATATTATGCCGGTCAGACCATCCAGGAGCGCGACCGGCTTTTTGTCATGACACCTGAAAAATTCCATGCATGGCTGAATGTCGATGTTCGGGTCCGCACAGAAGTCACCGCTATCGATCGGGCGGCAAAATCAGTGCTGGTCAAGGCATTGGATTCCGGCCGCGAATATCGTGAAAGCTATGATTTTCTGGTACTTTCCCCCGGTGCCGATCCTATAAAACCGCCTATTCCCGGTATCAGCCAGGAGGGAATTTTCACCCTCCGCTCGGTAACCGATATCGATTCAATCAAAGAATATATCGACACAAAACGCCCCGAGCGCGCGATTGTTGTCGGCGGCGGCTTTATCGGCCTCGAAATGGCTGAAAACCTGCATGCTCGCGGTGCCTTTGTTACGATTGTCGAGGCTTTGGACCAGGTGATGAACCCGATCGATTTCGAAATGGCCGCTCTGGTGCATCAGCATTTAAAGAGCAAAAATGTTGAACTTTACCTCGGTTCCGCGGTTCAGAAGTTCGAAAAACGCGGCTCGCGAATTGTCGTCTTTCTTTCTGACGGCACCGAACTCGACGCTGACATGATCGTGCTTTCCATCGGCGTCCGCCCCGAAGGCACGCTGGCCAAGAACGCCGGTCTCGCAACGTCTCCGAACGGGGCCATTCTGGTTAACGAGAGCCTCCAGACCGCGGATCCCACGATTTTTGCGCTGGGCGACGCGGTAGCCTTCCCCCACCCCATCCTGGGCATGGCGATGCCTGTTCCACTCGCCGGTCCCGCCAACAAGCAGGCGCGGGTTGTCGCGGACAACATCGTCAAAGGTGCGGGAACCAGAGTCTGGAAGGGCGCAATCGGCACTTCAATCGCGAAGGTTTTCGACATTACCGCTGCGGCGGCTGGCGTCCCCGAAAAGCTTCTTAAAAAGAACAATATTCCTGTCCGCTCCATCATTACACATGGCGGCAGTCATGCCGGTTACTACCCCGGCTCCCAGCCGCTCACCATTAAGACGATTTTTTCATCCGAAAACGGGCAGATTCTGGGCGCGCAGGTTGTCGGCTACGATGGTGTCGACAAGCGAATCGATCTGCTGGCTGAACAAATCCGCCGAAAGGCTCACATTTCCGAGCTGGCGGAAATCGAACATGCATACGCGCCGCCTTTTTCCAGCGCAAAGGATCCGGTCAACATAGCCGGCATGGTCGCGGAAAATTTGCTTGCTGGTATGACCAGGCTTATCGCATGGCATGAAGTCGAAGCGTTTCAGAAGCAGGGCGCCTTCTTTCTCGATGTCAGGACTCAAGATGAATTTTCGCTTGGCACAATTCCGGGAGCAGTGAATATCCCGCTCGACAATCTCCGAAGCAGCCTGACGGAAATCCCCAAGGACCGCTTTGTTGTCGCGTTCTGCGGCGTCGGCCTTCGAGGATATCTCGCAGAGCGCATCCTGCGCCAGAACGGCTGGACTGAAGTTGCCAATCTCTCGGGCGGCTACAAAACCTGGGAAATCGCGACAGAACCGCAGTCGCACAAGGGCGTCTACCATCGCGGCCTGGCCAATGTCCAGATGAATGTCGCCGGGAGAAAAGAAGACCTGGTTCACACGACCTTCGCCGAAGGTTCGGGCATGCCCGAACAGCTGGCAAACCGAAAAGATACTGTCGTCCGGGTGGATGCCTGCGGGCTTCAGTGCCCCGGCCCCATTATGCGGCTGAAGGCGGAAATCGACAGACTGCCGGAAGGCGGCCGCATCATCATCAGCGCCTCCGATCCGGGTTTTGCCCGCGATGTAGCGTCCTGGTGCAGAGTCACGCACAACCTTCTGGTTTCGCTGGAAGAATCCAAGGGAATCTATACCGCGGTGGTCGAAAAATCCGCCATGCAGGCTAAGATGCTGTCAGCGATGCCGGGAGCTTCGGCGCAGGGAGCGCCCATGGTGCAGTATTCACCCGAAGGAGCGACCATCATCGTGTTCTCGGATGACCTCGACAAAGCGCTTGCCAGCTTTGTCCTAGCGAACGGCGCAGCGGCAGCGGGTAAAAAGGTCACCATGTTCTTTACTTTCTGGGGCTTGTCTGTCCTGAAAAGGCCCAATCCGCCCCATATCGTCAAAGATTTCATGGGCAGAATGTTCTCTTTTATGCTGCCGAAAAATCCGGCTTCCCTCAATCTGTCCAAGATGAATTTTGCGGGCGCAGGCCGCATCATGATGAAATCGCGGATGAAAGCC
>CAZZJJ010000092.1:1145-6213 GCA_964654405.1 uncultured Treponemataceae bacterium | reverse complement strand
TCGGCGAAAAAGTCGCGGAGAAAGTCTGATGAGCATAACACGAAGCATATTGGACCGAATAAAGCTTGACAGCGGTTCTGGCCTTCCTCCATCCCTTGGCAAAAAGCTTTCCTACGCAGCCATTGTTCTTATTCTGGTTTTTCCTTTCATTCCCTTCATTGACAATTACTGGATTGATATCGGATTTTATTTCGGCATTTATGCCTTGCTTGGGCTTTCGCTCAACATTGTCCTCGGCGAAGTAGGATTGTTCGACCTCGGGCACACGGGTTTTTACGCGATCGGCGCTTACACGACCGCTATTCTCAACACCCATTTCCACATTCCCATTCTGATTCTTTTGCCAGTCTCGGCGATTATTGCAGGGCTTTTTGCTTGGCTTGTAACGTCTCCCGTCATTCACCTGAAGGGGGACTACCTGTGCATTGTCACGATTGGCATCGGCGAGATTGTCCGGCTGACCATGATCAATAATCCTTTAGGACTGACCGGCGGACCGAACGGAATCAACGGCATCGATACGCCCGTATTCTTTTTTCCCATTATTTCATCACGACAGTTTTACTATCTGATCTGGATTGTCATGGGATTCGTAACCTTCGGGCTCCTCAGGCTCCAGCGCTCTCGGATAGGCAGAGCCTGGAACTTTATTCGTGAAGATGAAACAGCCGCTGAAGCGCTTGGGGTCGATGTCAGGCACTACAAGCTTGGCGCATTCATCCTAGGCGCTGCTCTAGCGGGAATTGCAGGCAATATCTACGCTTCGAAGCAAATGTCGGTCTCGCCGGAGTCCTTTACCTTCATGGAGTCTTCTCTGCTTTTCTGCATCGTGCTCCTGGGCGGACTTGGTTCCATCCCGGGGACCATGCTCGGTGCACTCGTGATAACGGTGTTCCCTGAAGTTTTCAGGCCTTTTGCCAAATACAGGCTCATGTTTTTCGGCCTGGCCCTCCTGTTCATGATGATTTTCAGACCTGCCGGGATTTTGCCCAGAAAGCGCGACTCTCTGGAAACCCTTTTAAAAGCTATCTCGGGGAAAAGAAAGGGACGCAAAGAACAGGCAGCGGAAGCAGGCGCCGAAAAAAGCCTAACCCATCCTTCCGTTCAGCCTGTTCCCACGGCCAATAAAAGGGGAGGCATGCTTCTTTCAGTCCGCGATGCTCATCTGTCATTCGGCGGGGTCATGGCGGTTGCCGGTATCGATGTCGAAGTGGAACGAGGGAAAATCACCGCTTTAATTGGGCCGAATGGTGCGGGGAAGACTACCCTTTTCAATCTTATCACGGGAATTTACAAGCCGCAAAAAGGCTCGATTTCATTTAATGGCGAAGAAATTTCGGGACAGATTCCGCACCGGATTGTGCAAAAGGGTATTGCACGGACCTTCCAGAATATTCGAATTTTCCCTACGCTAACCTGTCTTGAAAATGTCCTTTGCGGTCAGCATTGCCATGGCAAGGCGGGCTATGCCGCTTCAATTTTTCACCTGCCCTACCAGCAGGAAGAAGAACAGGCCATGTTCGACTCCGCGAAGCGCTGTCTTGAGCGTGTCGGCCTTGGCGATTCACTCGATTTGCTGGCCAGTTCACTTCCCTATGGAAAGCGCCGGTATCTTGAAATAGCTCGGGCGCTGGCCGTAAAGCCGGATCTTATTGTGCTGGATGAACCTTCATCGGGACTCAATGATGCGGAAACGGATGAGCTTGCGGACTTGCTCATCGACCTTGTGCGTGATGGATATTCGATTCTTTTAATTGAACATGACATGCATCTTGTGGATAAAGTCAGTGACCATGTAATTGTCATGCAATCCGGGAAAAAGATTGCAGAGGGAGAAATGTGCGTTGTGCGGGAAAATCCCAAAGTTATCGAGGCATACCTCGGAACGGATGAGGACTGAACATGGCAAACCTATTGGAAGTCAGCAATGTCAGCCTGCATTACGGGGCGATCAAGGCTCTGGATAATGTCAGCATCAGTGTGGAAGAAAATGAAGTCGTTACTGTCCTTGGCGCGAACGGAGCGGGCAAGACCAGCCTGCTACGGGCTATTTCCGGCCTCGGCAAACTCTCAGGCGGCACTATCCGTTATAAAGGTAAAAATCTAACCGACAACCTTCCTTATACCCTCGCAGGTATGGGAATTGCCCATGTACCGGAAGGACGGCATGTGTTCGCTACGCTGACGGTCAGGGAGAATCTTCTGCTCGGCATGTACGGTGTGAAGCGTTTCAGACCGGGATCAAGCCAGAAAAGCAAGGAAGATCGGGTGTACGAGCTTTTCCCGATTCTGAAAGAACGAAAAAACCAGCTCGCAGGAACCCTTTCCGGCGGCGAACAGCAGATGCTCGCGCTCGGCCGGGCGCTTGTTTCTTCCCCTTCGCTGTTGCTGCTCGATGAACCCAGCCTTGGTCTGGCTCCCATCATCGTCCAGGAGATATTCGATTTGATTCGGAAAATCCATATAGAGGAAAAGGTAGCCATCCTCCTGGTTGAGCAGAACGCGCGGAAAGCCCTGAAGGCGGCGTCCAAAGGCTATATTCTCGAACTGGGGAAAATAGTCATGGAGGGTGAAGCCAAAAAACTGGCCGAAGATGAGCGTGTGCGGCATGCGTATTTAGGCGGTCAGGCTTCATCCTGCTGAGCAAGAGTCTTGCCAAAGCGCGGGCTTTGGATACAATGTAGAACAGTATGGATAATTTTACATTTTCGCTGAGCGATATTCCTGGGATGAAGGTGACGATCATGGGACTGGGGCTTCATGGCGGAGGTCTTGAAAGCGCACGGTTCTTCTGCGATAGAGGCGCACTTGTGACGGTCACCGACCTTCGCGACGAAACGGTTTTAAAGCCTTCCATCGAGGCGCTCGGTTCCCGAAGGATTCGCTATGTCCTCGGCCGCCACGAGGCAAATGATTTTTCATCTGCGGATATCGTGATCAAAAATCCCGCAGTGAGAAAGGATTCGCCCTATCTCGCAGCCGCTAGACAGATAGAGAGCGACATTTCGGTATTTCTCAGGTTTTCCAGATCGCCGTTTGTCGCGGTCACTGGCTCAAAAGGAAAGTCCTCGACGGCAAGCGCTATTTATTTCGGCCTGAAATTCGCCAATTTGAAAGCTTTGCTCGGCGGGAATATAACCGTTTCGCCCTTGAGCTTCATTGAAGAAACCGCGCCTGAGCGTCCAGTCGTGCTCGAGCTTTCTTCCTGGCAGCTGGGAGATCTGAAGGGCAAAGGTGTCTTAAAACCGAAAGTATCCATTCTGACTTCAATAATGCCTGACCACATGAATTATTACCGCTCGATGGAAGAATATGTTGCGGACAAGCGGGTAATCTATTCGGAGCAGGATGAAACGGACTTTACGATATGCGATTTCGATTCAGAATGGGGCAGAAGTTTTGCCACGGAAACAAGAGCGAACGTGCTCTGGTTCTCGGGCAAGGCTGCTTCCGAATCAGCGTTCAGACGAGGTGCTTGGCTTTCCGCTGACGCGGATGGGAAAATCTTTGGATACTGCCGCTTTGAGCAAACCAAAGAAAGCGTGACAGAAGAAATCCTTCCGCCCAACCTGCGTGTAAAAGGCGAACACATGCGCAAAAATCTTCTCGCGGCCGGACTCGCGCTCAGAGCAATGGGACTTGATTCTGCAATAACCGCAAAAGCCATGGGAGAATTCCCAGGAGTAGAACACAGACTTGAATTTTTTGCGGAAGCCCGCGGGATACAATGGTACAACGATTCAGCAGCGACCATTCCTGACGCGGCGGAGGCGGCAGTCAGCAGTTTTTCTGAGCCGGTAGTGCTGATAACAGGCGGCACCGATAAAAATATCGATTTTGCTCCAATACAAAAGGCTTTTGAAAAAGCCGCGGCCATAGTGCTTCTGAAAGGAAGCGGTACTGACAAAATGCTCCCCATCCTGAAAGCAACAGGAAAGCTGTTTGAAGGACCCTTCGATAATTTAAATGATGCAATCGCTGCGGCAGCAAATAAAGCCAAACCGGGCATGGCCGTCGTTCTGTCGCCAGGCTGTGCCTCATTCGGGATGTTCCTGCATGAATTTGACCGAGGCGAAAAATTCAAAGCGGCTGTGCGGAATTACCTGAAGGAAAGTGCAGCATATCCTACAAACGAATCTGAAGGCATACTATCATAACTGTTTCCGTATTCAATCAGACGAGCCTGTTCTGCACCTCTGCCTAAAGCGAAAGCTAGTGCGGTTACCGCAGCGCCTGCAGAACACGCCGAGTTATTCTTTTGCGCAAGATTCAGAGCGGCTTCGCAATCCATCGCAAGCAGCGCGCTTAAAAACGGCTTGTCATTCTTGTTTTTCACCCAGGCAACAGCTTCCTTCCCGCGCCCGGCAGGCATAAAACCATAGTTCGGCCCATAGTGTGTCAAGTCCGTTGAACCAACACATGCTACCGAGCGCTCAAGTGTGTCGGCGCATCTGGCAAGTGCCTGCCCTAGCAATTTCGCTTCGAATCTCGGGGGGCTGCGCAGCCATAGCACCATGCTTCCAGGATGAAGGAGTTTCACCATGGGAAGGAGCACTTCTACCGAATTGTCTGGCTGCATGTCGGGAACGACTGGCGGAAGCCCCTCCTCCTTGAGTTCTGATAAAAGGGCATTTAAAAGCGCCGTATCAGCAGTGAGAACGCCGGCAGGAGTCTCAAAACCTTCTTCAGGCGCATAGCAGACAGGGCTTGACCGATGCAAATGCCCCCCAACGACAACAATTGTCTCTGCAGGAGCCAGAGAAGCAATCGCACGGGCTGCAAGATTCCCAGAAAAGTACCAGCCTGCGTGCGGCGCGATGCAGGCACAGGCTCCTGCTGGCTGTGCAGATGATGGACGGTCAGTCATTTCAGATCCAAGGGCAAGTTCTTCCGGTTTTTGAACATGAGTGCGCAAGGCTTCCCGTAAAAAAGCTTGCATGGATGCCTTGTCGGGCGGATACCATCCGGAGGGAAGCATGGAAGGCCGGACATTATTTTTCACCAGCGCGAAATACCTCCACTAAATCCAATTATAATGCATTAAATGATAAGAATGCCATAATTTCTT
>CAZZJJ010000092.1:0-1134 GCA_964654405.1 uncultured Treponemataceae bacterium | reverse complement strand
CCGATAAATAAAAAGAGCAGGAAGGATATATGAGGAAAAAACTACGAGTTGCCATAGGCATTTTGTCGCTTGTCGCTGCCGCCTTTACGATCATTTCCTTTATTTTCAGACTCAGCGAGATCAAAGCATCGGGAGAACTGGCAAGCGGAGCTGAATACTCCATCTTGCGAAATGCGGTTGTATCAGTAACGACAAAAGAAGATTTCCAGGATCGATTTATCAGAGACAGGCTTCTCGCCCTGTATGACGGCAGTACCCGCCTGCTTGCAGCTCAGGTTCTTGATGAAAACGGCCTTTCAGTCTGGAAGATCCCAGCAGAATCCAAATATTTTGCGCTGCCCAATCAGAAAGGGGGTCGGGCGGGATTTTCTTCGCCGCAATGGAGCACGGTAGTCTTTACCACACCGCTTTCTGGGAACATGCGTCTGGCTGCACTCTACGCTTCAGTCTTCACTTCGGAAATATCCAACGCTGCCAGGCTTCCATCTTTTGTTATCGGTGGATGGTTCCTTATTGTCCTTTTCCTAAGCTTTTTCTTGACAAAAGATAAAGAAGAAGGACTGCTTCCTGAACCAATCGACACCAAAGCAGCTGCCGAGAGACAAGGCAGCGAGCCCATCCGGGAAATGGTTCAAACCCAGGAAGGGCTTATTGAAATACCTCCACTTGATAAAACTTCAGGATCAGGGACTGAACCCGTGAGCGTTCAGGAGAAAGAATCATTGGAACCTGAAATTAGCAAGCCCGAAACTTCTCAAATGCTGGAACAGCAGCGTGAGGCTGAGTTGTCGCCTGAGCTGCTGGCTGCATATGGCCTTTCACTTGATGCACTTGAAAAATCAGGAATGACCTCAGATGGAAATGCTCAAACCACGTTCGAGTCAAAGCAAGGTTCTATCCAGGGGCCTTTATCGAAAAGCGGGAACTTTGAAGAAAGTCTGCAGAAGTTTGAAGAAGAAATCGTTTTATGGACCAGCAGGCAGAAGCCGGCTGAACCCGCACAACCTGCTTTGTTTGAATCACAAGCTTTGAAACACCCGGCTGTACAGCCTGAAACCGCCAGTAAAACCCTTCCTTCAACGCTGGAAACACATACAGAAGAAGCTTCGGCATCACATAGCGAAGAAAGCGAAA
>CAZZJJ010000091.1:0-6215 GCA_964654405.1 uncultured Treponemataceae bacterium | reverse complement strand
ACGTCTGCGTGATGTAAAACAGGTTGTCATTCCTGTTAACCAGCATTTTGGAGCTCCGCTCCAGCCCTTGGTTAAGGTTGGCGACTATGTAAAGCGCGGACAGAAAATAGCGGATGCGGACGGACGGATGACTGTTCCGGTTCATGCGTCCCTGGCCGGTGTCGTCAAGAAAATCGAACCGAGGACCCAGTCCAACAATCTTGATGGTCCCTGTATCATCATTGAAGCCAAACAGCCGGAACCCGTTGATGGCGTTGTTGAGAGTTCTGATGATTTCATGCCGCCGCTGGATCCTTTTACCTGCTCCAAGGAAGAAGCATTGGCGAGAATCCGTGCGGCCGGAATTGTTGGTATGGGCGGCGCGGGCTTCCCGACGCATGTCAAGCTCGCTCCTTCCAAACCGATCAGCTATGTCATCGCGAACGGTGCGGAGTGCGAACCATACCTGACTATCGATGAGCGTACCATGATCGAGCGCCCGGAAGATGTGGTTGAAGGTGTCGCGATTACGATGAAGATTGTCAACGCGCCGGAAGGTATCATCGCGGTTGAAGAGAACAAGATGCATGCCATTCCGCTTCTGGAAAAAGCCATCGCTTCCAGCCCGAGAACGCGGGCGGGCATGAAAATCAGGGTTCAGCTGCTGAAAACCAAGTATCCGCAGGGCGGCGAGAAAATGCTCATTACTGCCTTAACCGGGAAGGAAGTTCCGTCAGGCGGGCTTCCGATGGATGTCGGCTGTGTTGTCCAGAATATCGGAACCCTCTGCGCGATGGTGGAAGCTTTCCGCGACGGCAAGCCGCTGATTGAGCGCGGCCTAACCATTACCGGCGGGGCGTGCACCAAGCCGGCGAATGTGATTGCGCCGATCGGGACTCCGGTGGCTGATATTATCGCGGCAGGATTGACTGCTGTCGATGATGAAGCGCTGCGGCGGATCATCTATGGCGGCCCTATGATGGGCGTCGCTGTTCCCAACTACTCAATCCCTGTCCAGAAAAACACTTCCGGTGTTCTTTTCATGAATGCGGAAGAAGCGGTTCATTACGAAGAAGAAACATGCATCCGGTGCGGGCGCTGTATGCGGGCATGCCCGATCAGGATTTCTCCCGCGCTTTTGGCCGTATCGGTTGAAACGGGCGATTACAAAGAAGCCGAAAAAATCGGACTTCTGGATTGCATCGAGTGCGGCAGCTGCTCCTTTGTCTGCCCAGCCCACCGCCATCTGGTTCAGAAATTCAGGGTCGGCAAGCAGATTCTGAGAACAATCAAGCAAAAGGAGGCCCAGAATGCCCGCTAAAGGCATGTTGCTTTCATCAAGCCCCCATTCATTTACCCCGATCAACACGCCGCGCATGATGCTTTCAGTCATTATCGCGCTGATACCTGCCAGCGTGTATGGTGTCTATCTCTACGGGTTCCAGGCGCTCGCGCTGATTCTGGTGACAGTGCTCTCCGCAGTGGCCAGCGAGTACCTGTTCCGCAAGCTGATCAAGGCTAAAACGACGATTGGGGACTTTTCCGCAATCGTAACCGGTTTGCTGCTGGCCTTGATTCTGCCGCCCAAGACTCCGCTGTGGATGGGTGCGATGGGCGCGTTTTTCGCGATCGTTGTCGCGAAGGAATTTTTCGGCGGCCTTGGAGCTAACCCCTTTAATCCGGCGCTGACGGGACGAGCCTTCCTTCTCATGAGTTTCCCGGCAGCTATCACAACCTGGACCATGCCGCACGGTCTGGGGCTCGCTGACGCGACCAGCACGGCTACGCCGCTGGCTCTGGTGAGACAAGGAGCCGCGCTAACGGATGTCGCCACGTACTTTGGCGCTTCTGATATCGGCAGTCTGTACCGGCAGCTCTTTATGGGCTATCGCTCAGGCTCGCTGGGAGAAAGCTCGATTCTCCTGGTGCTGATCGGCGGACTTTTCCTTCTTGCGCTCGGTGTAATCCAGTGGATCGTTCCGGTTTCCGTCATCGGATCCGCGTTTCTTTTCTCCTGGCTGCTCGGCATGGACCCGATTTTCAACATTTTGACGGGCGGTGTGGTTTTCGGCGCATTTTTCATGGCGACTGATTATGCGACACGGCCGTTGACACCGGCGGGCCAGGCGGTTTTCGGCGTTGGAATTGGGCTTTTGACTGTCATCATCAGAAAATTCGGCGGATTCCCGGAAGGCGTAACCTACGCGATTCTCATCATGAACCTTGCGACACCATTCCTGAACAAGATGCGGGTGAAAAAATACGGTTTTGTGCCGCCAGTCAAACCGGCCAAACCCACCAAGGAGGCAGTGAAATGAAAGGCATTGCCAAACTCGGTCTTGTTCTGGCCATTTTTGCCGCGGCTGCCTGCGCGAGCCTTGCGGTTGTGTACGCGATAACCAAACCGCAGATTGAGGCGCAGGATCAGATAGCGTTGACTGCCTCACTCAAGGAAATTTTTCCCGAGGCGGTCAATTTTGAAGACGTCACCGATAAACTCGTTTCAAAAGACGCAAATATCAAGTTTCTTAATGCGGTGCTGGTAAAAGGTGAAAACGCTCCGATTGGCGTGGCGGTCAAGGCTGCCGGTCCCAGCTATGGAGGACAGGCGACCTTGCTGGTCGGTATTACCCTGCAAAGAAGTATCGCTGGAGTCCGCGTTCTTGAGCTGAAAGATACGCCGGGTCTCGGCGCGAACGCCAACAATCCCGGCTATTTTGTCAAGAAAGCCGAGAAGGTCACATTCCCGGGGCAATTTGCAGGCAAATATCTGACAGACGCCTTTGCTGTCAAAGAAGATGTCATCGCCATAACAGCATCGACCATCACATCGAAGTCTCTGACAAAGATTATTAAAACCGCGGGCGATTCCGCCGCCGAATGGCTGGAAACTGTTACAGCCGACACTTCGGCTGAAACAACGGGAGGCAAGTGAGATGAAAAGCCTGTGGAAAACATTCAAACAGGGTATTATCTACGAAAACCCCCTGCTGATGCTCATGATTGGTCTCTGTTCGGCCCTGGCGGTTACGAGCAGTGTCTCGAACGGGATAGGCATGGGGCTGGCAATGACCTTTGTTCTTCTCTTTTCGGAAATTGTCATTTCATTGTTCAGGAAAGTCATACCGAATTCGGCCCGAATCCCGATATTCATCATCATTATCGCGGCGTTCACAACGATGGTCGACCTGGTCATGAAGGCGTATTTCCCTGAACTTTCCAAAAGCATGGGCGTCTTCATTCCTTTGATAGTCGTTAACTGTATCATCATGGGGCGCGTGGAAGCCTTTGCGTCAAAGCAGAGTTTTCTGCCCGTCGTATTTGATTCTCTGGGAATGGGTATTGGATATACCTGGGTTTTAGTGGCGATCGCGGCGTTCCGGGAAATTCTCGGTAACGGCACCTTCGCTGGAATCCAGGTCATGCCAGGCAATTTCCAGCCGATTCTGTTTTTCATCCTTCCGCCGGGAGGATTCCTGGTGTTTGGTCTCCTCACTTCATTCAATATCTGGCTTAAAAACCGGATGGCGAAGAGCGAGAAAGCTAAGGAGCGTGCATAATGGACTTGATCAAGATTTTTCTGGTAGCCGTCCTGGTCAATAACGTTGTTCTCATGCGGTTTCTGGCGTTGTGCTCCTACATAGGGATGACAAGCGATGTCGGGCAGTCCGTCGGCATGGGGTTCGCAGTTACCTTTGTAACGGTTCTCGCTACTGCCGCGACCTGGCCGATCTACCATTTCATTCTGGTGCCGCTGGGGCTGACCTTTCTGCAGATTCTCATTTTCATTCTGGTCATCGCAAGCCTTGTCCAGCTGGTTGAATTCTATCTGAAGAAAAACATCCCGGGACTTTATGCCGCCATGGGTATTTACCTGCCGCTTATTACGACCAACTGTGCCATTCTCGCGGTAACCTTTGAGAATATTTCTTTCAAATATTCCTTTATCGAATCGATTGTCTATGCGGTAGGCGTTTCGATTGGATATCTGCTGGCCATGGTTCTGCTTGCCGGATTGCGTGACAGGATGAAGTCGAGCCCGGTTCCCAAATTCCTGCAGGGTACGCCGATTCTCTTTATCACGACTGCTCTGATCGGTATTGCGTTCATGGGCTTTTCCGGACTTATCAAATAGGGGATAACAATGGTAACGATTGTTTTGATAACGATTGCGTTTTCCGCAATTCTAGCCTTTGTCCTGGGAACAGCGCTCGGTTTTTTCCGCGAAAAGTTCAAGGTTGAGCGTGATCCGAAGATTGATGAAGTCCGCGAAGCACTTCCTGGCGCCAACTGCGGCGGATGCGGCTATCCTGGCTGTGATGGGTATGCTGAGGCCGTCGCGACAGGACGGGCTCCGACAACCAAGTGTACCGCCGGCGGTTCAGCAACGGCGGAAGCGGTGTCCAAAATCATGGGCGTAGACGCTGCCCGCGAGGATGTAGTTTCTGTGCTTCTTTGCCAGGGTACAAAGGATGTGGCGGTTTCCAAGGGCGAGTACGTCGGCGTACAGACCTGCCGGGCGGCGAAGCTTTCCACCGGAAGCGTCAAGGCTTGCTCCTGGGGATGCCAGGGCTTTGGCGACTGCGTCAATGTCTGTAAATTTGACGCGCTTGTGATGGGCGAAGATGGCTTGCCGCATGTGAATTACGACAATTGCACCGGCTGCGGGATGTGCGCTGAGGAATGTCCGCAAAAATTGTTCGTCATGGTGCCGAGAGAGAAAAAAGGCTCCATCGTGCTGTGCTCCAACCGCAATGTGATCAAGGCGAATGTCCTGAAAACCTGTAAAACCGGCTGTATCAAGTGCGAAATCTGCGTAAAGTCCTGCCCCGAAAAGTGCATCACGATGGTGAACGGCATACCGGTGACGGATTACAGCAAGTGCACCTCCTGCGGCGTTTGCGTTCAGAAGTGCCCGACCCATGCCTATAAGCTTCTTGAAGTGGATGTCATGGGAGAAAAGAAAAAGGTACCGGTTCTGGAAGCCTGAGTACGAATGAGGGTTTTTCCGGTTCGATCAGTACAGCGTTCGAACCCGAAAACCTGCTGAAAGCGTAAAGCTTGCGTATTGGTCAGCCCTGGAATTCCAGGGCTGATTTTTTTCCGCCAGAAGATGGTTGTATCTGAGTTCGAAGCTTGTGCCAAGGCGTGAACCCGAACTGGAAAATATGAGCGGAGACCATCGGATCCCGATTGTGCTGATGAGTCCGGCGGGCATGAATAGCTCACCAGAATTGAGATCCCAGGTGAATGCGGCGCCGGCGAACAGCGAAAAGCCCGAGGTTTGTCCTATTGTTGCTTCCATGGGGACGCGGAGCATGGCAAGTCTGGAATCATAGCTGGCATGGGCACGAAGGCCTGCTGAAAAATTGTTGCCAAGCGGCAGTTCGATGCCGGACCACAGGCCGGCGCCGCGAACTCCTTCAAAAGGCTCGGGGAGTGCGTCGAAAACTGCCTCAGCACCCCACTCGATGGCGACTGAAAGAGCAGCGGACGCGGGAATGACGCGGCCAGCGAATAAAAAGCGGGCTGACCAGCGCGGTTCGTTCAGGCTGTTGATGGTAACGCCTCGGGAAGTTCCGATACTGGCTGCATGGATAAAGCGGGATTCGCCGATATAGATGGCGACATGGTCGGGCTTTGCTGAGGTTAGGGCCGCGGCAGGTTCCAGCACAAAAAAGAGCAGGTCTCCGGGTTTGAGCTGCGAGCGGGGAATTTTCAGTGCCCATTGCGATTGCTGGCTGACCGTTCGGGGGATTTGCGATGACGCTGATCCTGCGGCAGTGGCTTCTGCGGTTATTACTCCTGAGTTCAGGGCGCGCGAAAATACCGCGTAAACCAGACCCGAGCAGTCCATGCCTTTGGCGCTTTCGCCGCCATAGAGATAGGGAACGCCGATATAGCCATATGCTGCGGCAACCACCATTTCCCGCGCTCTGGAAGCATTCGCGGCAGACAGCGGCGGAAATTCGGAATAAGCGAAAAGAAAAGCCGGAGAGACCGCCAGCATGACGGCAAGCAGGAGTCTGCGATTCGCTTCCATATTTTGAATATCGGTCCAATTATTTTCCCAATAAAGAAAAAGAGCGGCCAGTTCAGCGGCCGGGGCGGCTTGTCGATGCTTTTTCCGCGCGGCTTGACCATGTAATTCGACCTGGATAATATGAAATAGAAAACCAGCGTGGTGGAAGTTTTCCGGACCGGCTGGTCCCGCCGAGTTTACCGAATTGCGGGCG
>CAZZJJ010000090.1:0-6246 GCA_964654405.1 uncultured Treponemataceae bacterium | reverse complement strand
TTTATAAAATCGAAATATTCACGCTGGCAGTTTATACTCGAAAAGAGCTGCCAATCGCTTATGCAGGCCAGAACTTCCTCTGCTTCAACCGCACAAAAATCCACGGTCGCCAGAAAACTGCTGATTGATTGACGCCTGCCGCCAGTCTGATGTTTTTGCAAAAACACCTCCAGCGGCTTTTTCAGCCTGGATGAATAGAGCCCGTGAAAAGGTTCAAGATACCCGTTGGAGGTTCTTGCGATGAAGGCGCCCCACTCAGGCGCGGTGCGAGCTTTCTCGAGAAGGAGAGCATACCACGCCGGCGAAACCAGCGGCATATCGCAGGCAAGCAGATAGCACCAGCCAGTTTCAGCTCGGTCCAATGCAGCATGGAGTCCTGACAATGGCCCGAAACCGGGAATTTCGTCCTGAAAACAGCTGATCGGCAGATCCTGATAGGAAGGATGCGGTGAACCAATGACAAAAACCCTGTCAGAGAGAGAAAGGGCGTTCAAGACAGCCCGCCGCCCGAGGGCTGTACCATCAATGACAAGCTCTCGCTTATCCCCTGTTTCACAGCGGCTGCTGCTTCCACCCGCAAGAACGGCAACCGCGACGTTCTCAGGATTGTTTTCAGAGGCTTGCACCCGAGCATTCTCCCGCATACAGTATACTTCGATATGATATTGCCGTACCTTCTGCATGCCGACTGGGAAGAACCGCCTCTTTCTATGGAAATGGAGCTTCCGTATGGCCGGCTTTTGCAGCGCATCATCGAGACGCTGACTTTCCTGCGGCAGAGCAATCCGCAGACCAGTGAAGCATCTGTCAGCATGGAACAGGTCAACGCTGCGATCCAGTTGTACTGCATGGCGCCGGGCATCGTCAATGTCATGCTAAATTACAAAATCTGTGTCGAGCATGACCTGCCGCTCCATCCCACCGTTTACTACGAATTGAAGGAAGCCAGGAAATATCGCATCAATCATGAAATCGCGGAAATTGAAAAAGCTAACCGCTTGTATAGGCGGTCGATACATCTCGCCCGTGATGTTGTCATGATGACAGCCGGCATTGAAGAAACGCTTGATCAATTCCGGCATGGCATTCCGCGGGAGCTTCTCGGTTTCGTCTATTCGGGTATTCGCGATAAATATACATGGAGAGGCTCAGATCCAGCGCTCCTGGAGAAGCTCGCGGATATGGTAAGGGCTTCCTATAAACCTGACATCCTTATTGCTGCCGCGCATGGTTCCATCATGCCTTCCCTGCTGCTGGCGGAGCTGCTCGACATTCCGCTTTATTTTGTGCGCCTGTCCATGTTCAAGCGCAATGACGAAGAGCCAATCATCGCTATTTCTGATGAAGCATGGCTTTTCTCGTATCGTGACAGCCGCGCTTTGCTTTACGACGAAGATGTTGCGGGAGGAAGAACCCTGTCTCTTTTCCAAGAACGGCTCAAACCGCTTTTTGCTGAAACCAGAACCGCCTGCTCCATCCGGCATGCTGGAGCCAAGATAAAGCCAGACTATGCCGCCCGAACCTGGTGGGATTAAAATGCGCATTTTTAGTTGCGGGATTTGCAAAGTCATTGTATAATTATTCAAGATTGATACAGGTTTGCCGGGATAACCTTTATCAGTCGCTTCTTTTTGAAGATGAACTCTGGGGTTTCCCTCCTTTTCCCCCAGAGTTCTTTTTTATTATGCAGCTCTCTCTATATATTATACATTCTTTATATATTGAATTTTACAATTATCCCATCATTTTGCTTGACTTTTATCGATAACAATGTATCATTATAAAAAGACGGAGTTGCCAATGCCAAACCACAAAAAAATTTCATTCGCGCCATCCATTCGCCGGCTGCCTTCATATCTTCATATAATCCGCAGTGCCCAGGCACGATCTGAAGTGTACATCTCCGGCACAGTAATCGCCAACGAGCTCAACCTTGAGCCTATTCAGGTCAGAAAAGATCTGGCTATTACCGGCATAGTAGGAAAGCCCAAAAAGGGCTATCCCGTTGCGGAGCTGATAAGCTCCATTGAACATTATCTTGGTTGGGACGTGAACCACCGTGCCATTATCGTCGGTGCGGGAAATCTTGGCTCCGCCTTGTCCGGGTATCAGGAATTCAGAAATCACGGTCTCAATATCCTTGCCGCATTCGACACAGACCCAGTAAAAATCGGGAAAAACATTCATGGAGTACCGGTGTATTCGCTTGATGAACTTGAAAGCGAAACGGTAAAGCTTAATCCGGAAATCGCCATCATCACCGTTCCATCCCCCTTTGCGCAGAGCACCTGCGATACCATTGTCGCTTCCGGAATACGGGCAATCTGGAACTTTACCAATGTCAAACTCAAGGTTCCTGATAATGTCGCGGTTTGGCGGGAAGATCTTTCCTCAGGATACGCGATGCTGTCCGTAATGATGCAGCAGAGATAAAAGGCGGATTGTGACCCCAGAATCCGGTTTCAATGATAAGATCGAAGAACAGGCGGCATACCTGGTCAACCGTCTCCTAAAAAATGAAAAATCTCTTTGGAGATGGGCTAGGAAAAACGATTTCCACGCCCTTCGGCTCTATGATCGCGACATCCCGGAGATACCGCTTGCAATAGACCGTTATGAAACAGATAGAGGAATAAAACTGGTGGCCGCGCTCTATGAGCGGCCGTATGAAAAAAGTGACAAAGAAGAAAGCGCCTGGCTGGATGCGATGGTCGGCGCGGTATGTACTGCTCTTTCGCTCGACAGCGGCTCTGTCTTTATAAAAGTGAGAAAACGCATGCGCGGGCTTTCACAATATGACAGGAATAGCGATTCGCACGCTGAAGCCATTGTCCGCGAGGCTGGCCTTTCATTTCTTGTCAATCTTTCCGACTACCTGGACACCGGACTCTTTCTCGATCACCGGCTGACGCGGGGTATGGCAGCTTCTCAAAGCAAAGGAAAATCGGTTCTCAACCTCTTCAGCTATACCGGCTCATTTTCTGTCTATGCGGCGGCTGGAGGCTGCCGGCTGGTTACTTCGGTGGATTTGTCAAACACCTATCTGGCCTGGTGCAGAAAAAACTTTCTTTTAAATAATGTACCTGATTCGATACATGAAGAAGTCCGTATGGACGTCATGCTCTTTCTCAGGGAAGCGCGAAAAGCGGGCAGAAAATGGGATTTCATCATTGCAGACCCGCCGACATTTTCAAATTCGAAGAAATCACCCGAAGATTTTGATATCAACCTCGATTGGCCGGAACTGCTTGAACGATGTGCTTCCGTGCTGGAACCGCATGGCCAGATTCTTTTTTCTACCAACTCCCGGCAGTTGAAATGGGATGGAAGCAAATGTCCCCTGGAATGGCAGGATATAACAGACGCCACCATCCCACCCGATTTCAGAAACAAGAAAATCCATCGCTGCTGGCTTTTAAAAGCAGCCGACAGATAATTTTTACTTCGCAAAAAAACAAGTTGCACGGTTTACATTGTAAAGTTATACTATATGAAAATTATTACTAAAGGGGATATGCATGCGGACAACAACACGCGGCTTGTACGCGCTGAAATCTCTTCTGGCTCTTGCCGGCAATGCTTCATCTGAAAAACCTGTTCCTTTGCACAGGTTGGCGGAAAATGAAGGCATCTCTCCCGAGTTTCTCCAGCAGATTTTTTTCAAAATGAGAAAAGCAGGACTCGTTGCTGCGTATCGCGGTCCGGGCGGCGGTTTTTATCTTGCGAAAGCTCCAGAAGAGATCACCATTCAGGAAATACTCCTGGCAGCTGGTGAGACGCTTTCAATAAGTCCCTGCAGCCCCTTAGGCCTCTCTTCCGACTGTAACAATCAGCAGTGCAAAAAACTTGACGACTGCAAGGCATCCAGATTCTGGCTCGGACTTCAGCAAGAAATTTCGAGTTTTGCAGGATCGCGCAGGCTCTCCGATTTTCTCTGATCCGAAGCCCTTCCATTCCGGTTTATGCTTTCAAGCCGGCAAAATCCTCGAGCTCATGCTTTTTCGCGCTGTCAATGATACCGTTCTGCTCGCAGTAATCAAATAATTCTCCAACCTGCAAAAACGCGTGAAGCTGAACGCCTGCTTTTTCCATATCGGCGCGGCCTTCCCTCCCCCGCTCTATGAGAACAACCAGATCCATAACCTCAAGCCCTTCTGCGCGGAGGATGTCGATCGCTTCGAGCTTGCTTAAACCAGTTGTTATGAGATCGTCCAGAAGAAGGACAATTTCTCCTCGTTCAAAGGAGCCCTCAATCCTGTTGCCGGTACCATGCTCCTTGACCGGCATCCTGGGCCAGATCATGGGTTTGTCTGTCGAAAGAGACGCGGCGGTTGCAAGCGGCAAGCCGGCCGAGGGAATGCCGGCGATTCTCGCGTAGACAAGCTGGGAGGCGAGACGCGCATAGGCTTTCCCGGCTGCCCGCATGGCGGCAGGATTGGAGATCAGTTTACGAAGGTCGATATAGAACGGACTCTTTATCCCGCTTTTAAGAGTAAATTCTCCAAGCTTGAAACATCCGGTCTCGATGAGGTATTTGATGAGTTCCTGTTTGAGCGGATCGGCGACAGGGTCCCGTATCGAGACGGTTTGACGCATGGTGTCGCGCAAGACTCTGGCAGCTTCACCTGGATCAGAAGCTTCGGCGACAGAGCGGGCTGCGACAACCAGGATACCTGAGCCGTCAGCGCGTGAACCCGCCCGCATGGCTTCATCAGCCTTGCCACCCTGCGCGCCGATGCCAGGAGCGAGAATCCAAACAGACGGCGCCACATCCCGCACAGCCTTCAGACTGGCCGGATCATTGCCCGCTACCACGAGTCCGACTCGAGGCGACCAAGAAGCAAATTCCTGCGCCACTTTGAGATAGAGCGGTTTCCCATCAACCGGCAATTCTTCAATGAGAGGAGCGCCCGGGTTGCTGGTTCTGCAGAGAATAAAGACACCTTTATCGTCCCATTCAAGGAATGGTTCAACCGTGTCCTTGCCCATGTAGGGGTTGAGCGTGACAGCGTCAGCGCCGAGATACCCAAAAACAGCCTGAGCATAGGCTTTGGCTGTTGAACCGATATCACCCCGCTTTGCATCAAGGAGGACAGGAATTTCTTTGGGAATCGCATCGATGGTCTTTTTCAGCACTTCAAGCCCGAGGCTTCCAAACGCTTCATAAAAAGCGATATTGGGTTTGTAGCAGGCGGTAAATGGCGCTGTTTTTTCGATTATGGTCAGATTCCGTTCGAGCGCTGATCTCATGCAGGCTTCAGACCCGAGCCGGGATATCTCATCCTGCGAAAAAGAAGGATCCAACCCAACACAGAGATTGGTATTGAGGCTTTGTACCCGCGATTCAAGCTTTGCGAAAAAATCCATTTTCTCCTCCTTTCCGCGCCACTGTACTGGGAAAACGCGATTTTTACAATATTGGGAGGCATTAAAACATATAATTGCCATAAAAAGTGCGATTATGAGATGCAATCCGCAAAAATCTGTTTTATACTGGAGAGTGTCTCGGTGTAAGAAAAAGTTGTACGACAGGAGGTCATCAAATCATGCGAAAATTCGCGCTTGTTCTTGCAATCCTGATTGCGGTGTTCCCGCTCGTGGCGCAGGAAACGGGAACCCCTTCTCCCGGTTTTTCAGCCGGGCTGAATCTTGGTTCCGACCTATTGCCGACCGGTGCGGGAGGAGCGCTTGAAAGCTGGTCAAAGCTGGGTTTCCAGCCTGATCTGTCAATCGGGAAGTTTGGGGTCGGACTCGATTTCACCATTCGCTTCAAGCTGTATCCGAATGGCGCAACGCCGATTGAAATCTATAGCCCGGATTGGATTCCCGCCGGTGGACAGACAATTTTTGATGTCTATCTGCCGAAAATCATGTATGTCCGGTATGGTCTGCGGGGTGTGGATCCGATCTATGTGAAGCTTGGTTCCATTTCGGATTTCAGTCTCGCGAACGGGCTTGTCATTTCAGACTACGCGAACACCCGTTTCCTTCCCGACACGAGAATCTTCGGTTTGCAGGCTGGACTTGACGGTGCGGCTTTCAAGTTCCCCTTCCTGGGGCTGGAAGCGCTGACCGGCAACATTTCCAAACTGGATGTCGTCGGCGGAAGAGTGTACATCCGGCCGCTTGCTTTCTTTGGCAATGGAATTCCCGGCAGAATACAGATCGGCGCGACTGCCGTGGCGGACCAGAATCCCCTGCTCTATATTCCAACCGGAGATCTGGGCTCATACCCGGCGAGCAAGC
>CAZZJJ010000089.1:4950-6296 GCA_964654405.1 uncultured Treponemataceae bacterium | reverse complement strand
GGATTCCAACGGCGTCATCATGGGAGCGCTGGGAGGACATCCTGACGCTTCAGCTGGCGCGCGCTGTACAATCATCACAACACCATTATTGCGCGGCCGCCTGCCCATCATTACCGACTCAGTCCAGACCATAGCAACACCGGGTGAAACCGTTGATATCGTCGTCACAGAGCGCGGAATTGCTGTCAATCCGTTGCGGCCGGAAATCGCTGAAAACCTCAAAAAGGCAAAACTGCCAGTCATGGACATCAGGGAACTGCGCGACCTCGCCTACAGTTTCAGCGGAATTCCTGAACCTGTCCGGGTGACCGATGAGGTCGTTGCCGTCATCCAATATCGCGATGGCAGCGTGATTGACGTTGTGCGAAAGCCTGCGGATTGAGCGAGGCACCGAGCGTGAGCGGGAGGATAACATGTACGGAACTCCGCATCTTGAAATTGCTGATTTAACCGACAGCGGCGTTGTCGCGGAAGTCCAGGAATTTCTCTCCCGTCATGCGCTAGGTTTTGACGTCGCTGTCGATCATACCGTCATTTTGCGGCTCTCGGGGCGCATGATAGGAACCGGCAGTTTTAAGGGTGAGGTACTCAGAAATATCGCTGTGGATGAAGAGGTCCAGGGCGAAGGTTACACTGCGACCATTTTGAATGAGCTGGTTCAGGAGCAGGGGCGGCGCGGAATCATGCATCGGCTGATCTTTACCAAGCCGCAAGCCGCAAGCCGCTTTCAGAATCTCGGCTTTCGCCTCATTGCGGACGCAAAACCTTGGGCAGTCCTTCTTGAAGCCGGTTTGGGAGGCCTTGATGATTATCTGGCGAGGGTTAAAAAAATCTGTGATGATTTGCTGCCCCGCCGAACCGCGGTTGTCGTCAACTGCAACCCCTTTACCCGCGGCCATCTGGGGTTGCTTGAAACCGCCGCTCGTGAATCAGAAGCGGTGATTGTATTTGTCGTGAGCGAAGATCGTTCGCTGTTTCCTTTCAAAGATCGAATCGAATTGATTCGGCGCGGAACCGTCCATATTCAGAATTTGCGAGTCGTCGAGACAGGCAATTACATGGTATCTTCCGCCACTTTCCCCACCTATTTTACCAGAGAGGAACACCTGGCAGACGCGCAGGCGCATCTCGATATTGCTCTCTTTGCCCAGAAAATTGCTCCGGCTTTGGCAATTGTTGCCCGATATGTCGGTGATGAGCCTTATTGTGCGGTTACCGAAGCCTATAACCGTGCCATGCGCGATATCCTGCCCAAAGCAGGCGTTTCGCTCAAAATCCTTCCGCGTTATACGGGACCGGACGGCAAACCAATAAGCGCTTCAACCGTCCGTGATCTCATTCGTTCC
>CAZZJJ010000089.1:0-4919 GCA_964654405.1 uncultured Treponemataceae bacterium | reverse complement strand
CCTCTGGTTCCCGATGTCACCTGGGATTATCTGCGCTCGCCTGAGCATCTAGACATTATCGAAAAAATCAAAGCTAGCCATTCGCGGCACTGAGAACAACAGACAGCAATCCATAGCTTTTGCGATTGGCGCAGCTTTCCAGAATCGAATCATTTGTTTCTTTAAAATCAGTGACGGATATGTTGTACTATGATATTATAAAAAAACTCAAAATTGGTAATCGATGATTTTTCAGTTAAATTTAGGGAGCTATCGATGAAAGGAAAACGCCTTTTAATGATTCCGGGGCCGATTGAATTTACTGAGGAGGTGCTGGCTGAAACCGGCAAGCCGACACTCAGTCATGTCGATCCGCAGTTTATCAAGGAGTTTGGACAGGCTTTGTCGATGATGCGAAAAGTCTGGCTTGCTCCATCCGGGCAGCCTTTTATTGTCGCTGGCAGCGGCACGCTGGCCATGGAATTGGCTGTGGCGAATATCACGGAGCCGGGCGATTCCGTTCTCATAGTCAATACGGGTTACTTCAGCGACCGCATGGCAGAAGTTTTTAAGGTTCATGGAGCGGTCGTGGATATTGCGCCCAGCGAGCTCTGTGATGTTCCGCAAACTGAAATAATTCGATCCATGCTGAAGGCAAAGCGGTATAAAATTGTCAGCATTACGCATGTCGATACCAGCACGAGCGTTAAAACCGATGTCAAGGCTATTGCGGAAGCAGCGCGTGAAGCAGGCGCCTTGAGCCTGGTTGATGGGGTCTGTGCGGTTGGCGGCGAAGAATTGAGGCAGGAAGCATGGGGTGTAGATATCGCGCTGACCGCATCGCAGAAAGCGATTGGCGTTCCGCCAGGGCTTGCCCTGCTTGTTGCCGGCGATCGTGCCCTGGAAGCATTCAAAACCAGGAAAATGCCGGTTCGCTCCTATTATCTGGACTGGAAATACTGGCTGCCGGTGATGGAAGCCTACGAGGCAGGGAAACCTGCATATTTCGGGACGCCGGCAGTCAATCTTGTTCGAGCGCTCAACGTCAGTCTGGGACAGATTCTTGCTGAAGGCATGGATGCACGGTTCTTGCGTCATCGCAGAAATGCGCAGGCGTTCAGAGCCGCGATGAGCGCCATCGGACTTAGTTTCCTGCCCGTTCGCGAGAACCTGCTCGCTTCAACGCTTACTGCTGTGTGGTATCCGGAAGGCATTGATGCGAGCGTCTTGCCGCTGATAGCTGAAGAAGGAGCCATGCTTGCCGGCGGACTGCACCCTGCCATCAAGACAAAATACTTCCGTGTCGGGCATATGGGTATGAGCGACGCCTCGGAAATTCTTGCGACAATCGGCGCAATCGAACGAGGTTTTGCGCGTGCCGGCTATCGCTTTGACCATGGCACAGGCCTCGCTGCCGCTGAAAAAATCCTGCTGGCATGAATTTTAGTAAAAAAGCGGCCGGGCGGCCGCTTTTTTTACCAATTTACTTCAGGGATTCGCTTCCTCACCCCATAGCCCCCAGACAAGGCTATGAAAATCCTTTCTGAATTGTACGATTTTATCAAGTGTTGTATCCCTGCCATGATAGACGCGATTGGTAAGGATGACTGTCATCAAGTCCTGGCGCGGGGCAAAAAAAATGCTGGTACCGGTAAAGCCTGTATGTCCGAAACTATCATGAGGCCAGAGAGGACCATCTGCGGTGGTATCATCATGGAATCTGAATCCGCATGAGCGCCGCTCGGCAAGATTTACAGTCTGTACGCTGGTCATGAGCATATGCGAAGCCCGGGATAGAAGCGGCTTTCCCCCGTGGCGCAAAAACTGATCTCCAATGCTTGCAGTGTCATCAAGGTTGGCAAAAAGACCTGCATTGCCTGCCTGCCCGGCAAGACAGAATGAACTTTCATCATGGACCTGTCCGCAGATTCTGCGCTTTCTCCATGGACAGTATTCGGTTGCGGCAGCCTTTTCGAGCACCTGCGGTTCGCCGTTTTTAAGCATCCCTGGAGCGAATCCACAATGTCCAAGCCCGAGCCGGTCAGCGATTTTACATTTGTATAATTGCCCTATTGTCATCCCATAGATTTTTTCCAGGATAAGCCCGAGCAGGATGTAGTTTGTGCATGAATAAAGCACTTTGCCGAATAAAGCGGGATCAGGTTTGAGGCGGAAAAGTTTTTTGCATGCCTTTTCTTTTGAAAAATTAAAAGCATCTGGAAACTCGGTCTGCAGCGCTGGAATTGCAGGCAGCCCAGACAGGTGCAGCAAAAGCGACATGAGAGAAATCCGAGCAGTATCCTGATGTATGTGCGGCAGATAATTCCCAACGGTTTTTTCAAGCTCCAGCATTCCCTCGTCACGCGCCATCATGACAAGCGGAGCTGTTGCCAGCGGCTTTGTCAGGGATGCAAGGTCGAACATTGTATCAGCACAGACGGGGCTGGTATCCGGTACAGCAAATCCAGCGTAGCGTTTATAAACCGGAACTCCATCCTTCCAGACTCCGCAGGCGATACCGGCAAATGCCTTATCGGAGAGCGCAGCTTCAATCAGTGAATCCAATGCTGTCTTTTGCGTAATTGCCACCTTTCGTAATTCGCCAATGTTGATTTCAGCTATCTCCAATGATAGCATAAACCATGCGTATTCACTATACACGTTCAGGACTCGATAGTTTTCTTGCGGATGTTTCAAGGCGCGGAAAACGCTACGGACTTGCGACTCATCCAGCTGCTGTCACATCCAAGGGGGAGCCGTCCTGGAAGGCTTTCATGAACGCGCATCTCAATTTGGCCTGTCTTTTTGGGCCGGAGCATGGCTTTCGGGGAGCAAGCCAGGACGCGGTTTCCGTTGAGGATGAAATATTTTTGGGAATACCTGCCTATTCTTTATACGGAAAGCGTCTTGTGCCGGAGCCATGGATGCTCGAGCATCTCGATGCCCTGGTCTTCGATATGCAGGACGTCGGCTGCCGCTATTACACCTATCTCTATACACTTGCATATATCATGAAAGCCTGCTCTGATGCGCGTTTGCCGCTCATTGTCCTTGATCGGCCCAATCCAGCGGGAGGGATCAAGGTTGAGGGTTCTCCGATCAAGTCAGAGGATGAAAGCTTTGTCGGCGGATATGGGCTGCCTCCCCGCTATGGCATGACGATTGGCGAGTTTGCTCGATATCTCCAGGGAGAATATTATCCATCCTGCGAGCTTGAGGTTGTCAGGTTGTCAGGCTGGAGCCGTGACATGCAGTGGCTGGAAACAGGTTTACCCTGGCCTTTGACATCTCCCAATTTGCCAAGCCTCTCATGTGCGGAAGTGTACGCAGGAACCTGTCTCGTTGAAGGCACCTGGCTTTCTGAAGGAAGGGGCACGAGCCGGCCTTTCGAAATAATCGGCGCACCTTTCATTGATGGCGAAACTTTACGGACAGCCTTGGCAAAGCTGGATTTGCCCGGTGTTGTTTTCCTTTCGCTTTTTTTCGTTCCTACTGCCTCGAAATACATGAATGAGCAATGTGAAGGAATTCTTGTTACTGTTGTGGATGTAGAAAGCTATCGGTCGCTCGATACAGGCATCGCGATAATTCATACAATAAAATCGCTGTATCCCGATCAATTCCGATGGCGCGAAGACTGGGAAAACCCAGCGTTGTCATTCTTTGATAAACTGGCAGGAGGAACAACACTGCGACATCTGATTGATTCTGGCCGCTCCCTGGAGGAATGCCTTGCTTTCGCGCATCAAGGGGAGGCCGCTTTCTTGGCAGTTCGACAAAAATATCTGCTGTATTAAGCAAAGATCTCGAGTCGGGCATTGATTGGAAAGGTCGTTTACTTCAATGCTCCTTCCGTCATGCCGGCGATGAATTGCTTTGACAGTATCAAAAACACTATCAAAACTGGAAGCACGGAAATATTGAGCGCGGCAAATAGAACGTCCCATTCAATGGTGTATTCCCCGAAAAATGCCTGAAGCCCAAGGGGAATCGTTTTTTTTGCTTTTGAACTCAGCAGAATGAGCGGGAAGAAAAAATCGTTCCAAACATCAATGAAGTTGAACATGGCGACAGTGACCAGCGCGGGCTTGAGCAATGGAAGGTCGATTTTCCAGTAAATCCGGAATGGTCCTGCTCCATCAATCATGGCAGAATCTTCGATATCGCGTGGCAGTTTTTTAAAAAAATTGACTAAAAGAAAAACCGAGAAGGCGATACCGCCGGCGGTATACACGATGACGAGACCTGAGAGCTTGTCCAAAAGATGCATTGAGCGCATCAGGAGGAAAATGGGAATAATTGCAAGCCGCGTTGGCAGAGCGAGCCCTGCAAGCAGATACAGATAGATGTATCGTTTTCCTTTAAAGTCGAAGCGGGCAATAACATAGGCTGCCATCGATGAAACCAGCAATATTGCGGCTATCGATATGGCAGTTACAAGGATTGAATTTTTAAAATACACAGCAAAATCAGCTCTCTGCCACGCTGAAACATAGTTTTGCCACCGCCAGACTGAAGGAAGATTGAAGGGCTTCATGAAAATCTCACGTGTGCTCTTGAAGCTCGAAAGAATCATGATGCCGATTGGATAGAGGTTGATGAACGCCAAAAGAGCTAAGAAGAAAATCGCGACCATTTTCTGAAAACGAGTAAATTTCAGCATCATTCGCCCCTTTCCACACGTTTTTCAATAATGAATACATAGAATACGGAAACAGGAAAGACGATGAGGAAAATGAGCGTCACGACAGTCGCTCCCAGCCCCATGCCAACCTGGCTGGAACCAAGGCCTCCAAACGCAATGCGGTAGAACAGCGTTCCCAGAACATCGGTCGAACCAGCCGGTCCGCCCTGAGTTCCTTCCATGGCATAGACGATATCGAAAATATTGAAGGTCCATATAAATTTAAGCATGGAAGTTGTGGCAATGATCGGCATGA
>CAZZJJ010000088.1:0-6301 GCA_964654405.1 uncultured Treponemataceae bacterium | reverse complement strand
TCCTTTGAGGAAGTACGTAAGACTCCTCAAAGGAAATACGCGCAAAACCTTCAATGTTGATTCAAATTCAGCACAAGATTGGAAACACTAAAATGAGGGAACCAATAACAAGAAAATAATCTCCCAACTTAAACTTCTGTACTCTAACCGTTCTCAAAGGTGAATACCCCCGAATTTTCATTGCGCCTGATGTTTTAAGTGCATACCGTAAGCTAAAAATAAGGAATGTTTCCAGTATTTTCAAAAAGTCTGCAATCTTGTGCTTTTTTAAACCATACCCTCGGATTTCAGCAGCTTCTCGAATGGTTTCATAGGTAGAAAAAGAACGAGGCAGAAACAGGAGTGTTAAGCTGATAGCCATACCAGGATCCATTGAGTCTGAATATTTGCTGTTTATCAACTCTGATTGAGATCGATCTTTTCTAGCTTTTTGTGCCAGCCTGGTCATATAGTTGCCTAAATCACTTACTTTTGTTGTTGAATAAAAAAGGTGAGAAAAAAAGAACACCGTATAAAGTCTTAATGAATAAGTAAGAAAGCGTGGTAAAAGCTCGATCGAAAACAGACGGCCATCGCCAGGTGCGATAATGCCAATAATACTGGTAAAAATTGATATATAAAGGATAAATAAAAGCATTTTTTTTGAATCAGCAAGTTTGATTCGGTATATGAAATGAAATAGCAAGCTTGCAACAAGAAGCGCAATAAGCTCTGGAAGTTGGGCATTCATAGATGCCATACTGAGCAGAGTCAATGAAATCAGTTTCGAGAGAGCGCTGAGTTTTGATAAAACATTGTCGGTTTCAGAAAGAGAAAAGGGATTCATCTCAAGAGCCTTCTAAGGGGGTTGCTTTTTTTAGTGCTTCCAATTTTGTGCTTTGTTTCGAAAGAAGAGAAATCTTGGTAAACCCACGGAAAATGCCCTTCCAATGGACATACTAGCCCATGGTTTTTATAGAGTTCAGGAGTTGTATCTGCTGGATGACCGGAAAAAACAAGCTCTCCATTATCCAGTATTATCAATTTGTCAGCAAAAGGGAGGATCTTTTCAAGTTCGTGGGTAACCACAATCAGGGTTTTCCCTGATTTGTGAAGTTCAACGAGGATTTCTACAACATCTCTGATCGATTCGAGGTCCAGGTTTGCAAAGGGCTCATCAAGGATCAAGCATTCAGGTTCCATCGCCAGAATACCCGCAATAGCCAATCGCCGCTTTTCTCCGCCGGAAAGTGTTTCCGGCCTGCGATTCTTCATTGCTTCAAGATGTGTGGCTGAAAGTGCTCGCTCAACCCGCTGTTCTACCACTTCAGCAGGAAGCATGAGGTTCTCGGGGCCAAAAGCTACATCTTCAGCAACAGTCTGACTAAAAATCTGCAAATCAGCGTCCTGGAAGACATATCCTACTGATGTGCGGATTTTTTTGATCGACTGAGCGACAGGTTCAGCATGAAAAAGAACCTTTCCCGCTGTAGGAGTTGAAAGACCGACAAAATGCCTGACCAGCAAGGTTTTTCCGGAACCATTTCTTCCAGCTAGCACAATTATGGAACCACTATCGATATGAAGCGAAATATTCCTCAATCCAGCTCTACCGGATTTGAATATGTGAGTCAGCCCCTCAGTTTTGAAAAGCTCAGCCATCCGATTCACGTTCAGAGAGATGTTCCAGACCTTTAATAAGCCTGGGCGACAGGATTGCGGCAAGGGTTATCTTGATGATGTCCCCAATAATAAAAGGAAGGAAACCCGCTGTTATCGCTTTGCCCCAAGAAGAAGCCAGAACAAATTTTAATCGAACTACTCCAAAAAGATAAACGATAGCCATCCCAGCCGTACATGCCAGAATATTGGCAAGAAAAGTTCCTTTCCCTTTCAAAGCAATAAATCCAATCGCTACAGCAGCAGGAATGTAGCCAAAAAGATATCCGCCGGTTGGTCCTACAAATTTCATGAAACCGCCTGTTCCTCCGGAAAAGACGGGCATCCCGCCAGCGCCAAGCAATAAATAGATGAAAACAGAAGCCAAGCCCCACCATGGCCCTAGCACCAGGGCCGCGATCATGATGAACATGTTCTGCAGAACAATCGGTACAGGGGTCCCAGGAAGGGGGAAAGCGATATAAGCGCCAATCGAAATGAGCGCCGCAAACAGGCAGGCGAGAATGGAATTGGTCAGCTTGTCATTGACTGGATTCATAACGGGGTGAAAGTACCACAGAGAGCATGGGGCGTCAAGTTGGAACCCTCATGTGGCATACTATGTTCTTCGAATTATATGTTCCGCGCGGCCAGCCTTTTCTGTTGAGAGCTGACCATAATTCATGCTAAACTTATATTTCAACATGAAAAGAACCTTTATCCGCCTGAGCCTCGTGGCTATTCATCCGGAAAGCAATACAGCCTTTGTTCCCCTGGGTGTTGCGTCGATCGCGGCATATCTCGAGCAGTTTATAAAAAGCGCTGGCGGACAGCAGCCAAAGCTCGAAATCACTATTCTCGAAAATCGCGGCGAAGAACTGACCGCAGGGTGGATTCTCGACAGAAAGCCGGACATTGTCGGCTTTTCGCTCTACGCTTGGAATACCAAACGAGTTTTTCAGCTTGCGCGCGAAATTCGAAATTCGGAGTCCGCGCCTTTTCTGGTGGCGGGAGGACCGGACGCGGAATACTGCGCGGCCTTGTTTCGAGATAATTCGATGTCGAGTGAAAAAACAGCTGAAATTCCTTTTGACGCAGTTTTTCTGGGCGAGGCAGAGAAAAGTTTTGCGCACTGGTTTTTGGATGAATTCCTTGGCGGCACGGCAGCTTTGCAGCAGAGCAGCCCGGAATTTATTCCTTCTATACCCTGTGAGCCTGAAGAACTCGTCTCTCCCTGGCTATCGGGCTATCTTGTTCCCTCGGCAGACCGGGATGTGGCCTGGGAAATGACGCGGGGGTGTCCCTACCATTGTACCTACTGCTATGAAGGCAGAGGCAGTTCTCGGGTACGGGCGCTGCCAAAAAAACGCCTGGAAGCCGAGCTTGAGCTTTTTGAAAAACGGGCTGTGCCGAAGGTTTTTGTGCTGGATCCCACCTTCAACCTCAATCCTGCTCGAGCGCTTTCTATGATCGAGATGTTGGCGAAAAAAGCTCCTTCGATTTACTGGTATCTGGAAATCCGGGCTGAGTTGGTTACTCCTGCGCTGGCGGAAGCTTTTGCACGCCTGCCATGTTCCTTGCAAATTGGCTTGCAGAGTGCGGATTCTGCAGTATTGAAAACCGTGGGGCGTTCGATTGACCGAAAGCTTTTTGCGGAAAAAATTCGATTCTTGAATCAGTCACAAGCTGTTTTCGGCCTGGATCTCATGTATGGGCTTCCTGGCGATTCGCTGGAAAGCTTTTTTGAGAGCCTCGATTTCGCGCTTTCTCTCCAGCCGAACCATCTCGATATTTTCCCGCTGGCTGTTTTACCGGGGACAATCCTCTATGACCAGCGGGTTGAATTCGATCTGGAAGCAGAACCAGAGCCTCCATATCTGCTTCGTCAGCATCCCGGGTTTTCTCGATATGATATGGAAAAGGCAGGGAAGGTGGCAAAGGCCTGCGAAATCTTCTATTCACGGGGGCGCGCTGTTCCTTGGTTTTTGGCTGTCTTGAAACCGTTGAAGCTCAAACCTTCCCGTTTTTTTATGGAGGGCCTTGAATGTTTACAAGCACAAGATTGGAAACACCAGTCAATGACGCATCGGCAGATTGAAGAATTGCAAATTATAGCGCTTAGGAGCATTTATGAAAAAATGGGGAAAGAAAAGCTTCTGCCAGCAGTTCAGGATCTTGTGCGCTATTTTGGAGCTTTATCACGAGCTTATGCCGAACAGGAGCGCTCGAGAATTACGCTCAACTATCCGCTTGCCGACATTGAAAGCGGATTTTTGATGCGTCATATTGAACGATATTGCGAACGGCACCAGCCTTCGCCAGCGAAAATCGAAATTTCTCCCTCGAAAAAAGGCCCAAATGTAAAAATTCTCTGAATAATGCTTATAAATATGCTTGACGTGCCAATTTTTATACAGTAGAGTTGTTTTATCATGAAGCGCACAGCATTTTACAGCAATCTTCTCAACAATAATAACCGGACCGCCGCAGCGGAGCCGGCGCTGGGCGTTTAGCTTACTTTTTTCGTAAAACGGGGACCGGCTCCATTGAGCCGGTCCTTTTTTTTTATTCAGACATGCGGCCAACCCCGCGAGTCGAAAAAGCAAGGAGGTGGGAGGATGAAGCACAGCGGCCGAATCCTCATGGGTAATGCAGCTCACAATGCGGCAAGCCTAAAAAAGGGTATGACTCAGGTTTCATGAGTCATTCAATAGTTTAATTTTATCGAAATCGAAACAAGGAGCATAGTATGGATTCATTGATAAGAAAAAGCGAAACTTCTATTGCTGAAGCGCTCGCGTCATGGCAGGCACAGTTGACACAAAAGGGTTCTTCTCTTGAAGAGGAAGTCGCGGAGCGGTATGTTTCCCGATGGACTTCCCCGAATCTTTCGCATGTCATGAAGATACGAACTGCGCTGGTACTGGGGCTTGAAGAGTATTTGGCATCGGAAGGACTGGTGAATATTGATCGGGTGACGATTTCTCCGGTTACCGATCCGCTTTGCCATGGGGTTGAACATGTACCGGTCATCAGCTATCAGAATGTACCGTATCGCACAACGCATTCGATGATTTATTCGAAATTTCTTGCCTGCATGAGTCCGCATATTCCCGGTGTTTTCATAGATTCGCCCAATATCAGGCTTGAATTGCCATCGTCGGATGGTTCGATGCGAAAAAAATACCTCATCGATTTTTCTCAGATGGATATCGAACGCCGGCGCCACACGCCTATCGCATCTGATGGATATTTCAGGGATCCCGATACGGTGACAAGCATTCTTCAGGAAGATCGAGACAGGGCTCTGGATTTTTTTGAAGATTTGATTATTCACGCAGTAAAAAAAGTTCGCTCAAGCTGTTCGGAAAGTCTGAAAGCGCTCGGTATTGCGCTGGATATTCCGCAAAAACCCTTTCCCCGCTTTTTCAAGGATGAATGGCTGGAGAAGGGCGAAAGTGAGAAAGGGCTTGAAAAAAAGCTTGGAAAAATCGCTGGAACGCAGTTCTTCTGGGTGCTTGGACTTTTGCGGGAAAACTATGATCTTGTTTATCCGTTTCTACAGGAAGACGGTTCCATACCGGAGCCAGGGGATATCACATCGCGGCAGATTTTCAACTATGACCTTTGCGCCGCAGCAAAATATCTCGATGGCAGCCTAGGTGACGCTTGGGAAGTATTGTCAGGCGGCCTTCGCGAGTGGTTTTTCCCGGCTATCATCGCGCGCCTTCTGGCCAACAATGTCCTGCGGGAAGCTCCTGTATTCGATGGCAAAGGCAACATAACCAACCTTGACAAGCTTGATGGATACGGACCTTTCCTCCTTGCGGCCAGCATGAAAGACTCAGGGGGCGAGCCGATATTCCCTCAGACATTCGGCGGCGGGCTCGGCATTGAGCGAAGCCTCTTCGCACTCCTGCAGGGCCCCAAGATTCGTCAAATCGAAGAAATAACCTATTTCGGAAAAAACCCGGATATTCCTGGACCATTCTTATTTTAGAAGGTTTATTCTTTAAACCTACCGGCGCAATAGCTTTGAGGAGACAATCAAAAGGCGGCCAACCCCTTGCAGGGCTAACCGCCTTTTTCATTTAGCACAATTTTGGAAACACTCAATCCCAATCCAAAAGACGACGCTGCCCCTGCAGTGCCCGCAGTTCCGTAAGATCCTGACTCATCTCCAGCGTCCCCCGATATTTCCCATCCTTGTCTCGGAGCGCATAGTATTCAATCAGAATGAACCTGCCTCCCATCTCAATCCAGAATCGCGCAGAATCCTTTTCACTTTTTTTGAAGGCAGACAGAATTTTATTGACCGTTTCAACCGATTTCTGCGGGTGGCAGTTTTGCACGCTTCTGCCGATCACCGCCGGACTGCGCGGGAAAAGCCTGTGTGGAGAATCCGAGTAATACAGCACATGATCATCCTCATCGACTACGCTGATGTCGACAGGCAGGGTTTTCAACGCCAGGTTTAAAAGCTCGGCACTGATAGTCCCGGTATCCAGATTGAGCATCCCGGCTGCCGGCGCTTTGGGTGTTTCCACTTTTTCCGTCATCAGTTGGTCTTTTTTTTGCTCTGCCGCGAGCACCAGAGCGGCGTCGTAGAGGGCTTCCGGTTTGACCCACGCAAAACCTATGGCATCTTCGCCCAGCCGTATCT
>CAZZJJ010000087.1:0-6392 GCA_964654405.1 uncultured Treponemataceae bacterium | reverse complement strand
TGACTTAAAAAGCTTATTTTTTGCACTTCGCGGCTTTCCATGGGCATCAGTAAAAACTGCAAAACTATATTTTCTGGGGTCAAGCGGAACAGTAAGTACCTCTGACTAAGGTACAGACTAACTCTTTTATTCTGTTTAATTTTGAATTTCCAAGTGAATCCGCAGCATAAAATCCCCCTAAAACTCGCCAATTTTTAATAAAGCTTTCATATCATCCCAACCAAAGCATTTTAGAGTGCCTCCATCTCATAGATTTGGAGGTGTTTATGAAACGCAGAACAATTGCATCTGCCTTAGCAGGTGCGCTGTTCGCCATGTTTGTCATGGGCAATCTGTATGCGAATGGCACTGGTCAGACCGCCCTGCCTGCAAGCGCTGCATCATCGGGGAAAAATGCTGCGAAGTATGTCTTTGTCTTTATGGGGGATGGACTCGCCATGCCGCAGATCAGCGCGACCGAAGCCTATGCCAATGCTGTTTCATCAAAAGATGTCAATGTAAAAAGGCTCGGATTTTCGCAGTTTCCGATAACCGGGCTCTGCACAACCTATGACGCTGGCTCCCTCATCACGGATTCAGCTTCCGCAGGAACGGCTTTTGCGTCTGGCAACAAGACCTTGAATGGTGTCATCAACATGGATGTTACCAAGACCAAGAGTTTTAAGACTATCGCTGAGTATGCAAAGGAAGCCGGGAAAAAGGTTGGTGTTGTATCATCCGTATCAATTGACCATGCTACTCCCGCATCCATGTATGCAAAGGTTCCGTCACGAGGCAATTATTACGATATTGCGGTTCAGCTCACCCAGAGCGGTTTCGACTACTTTGGCGGCGGCGGATTTTTACAGCCCACGGGCAAAAACAAGGATAAGCCGAGCGTTTTTGATTTGGCGAGAGCTCAAGGGTATACCGTTGTCAATTCGACCGCAACTATCCAGAATCTCAAACCCTGGGTCGGCAAAGTCATAGCTATTAACCCTAATCTCCAGGATTCCTCCGCCATGAAATACGATATAGACCGTGAACCGGGGGAGCTTGCGTTGGCAGACTTTGTTCGCAAGGGGATTGAGCTGATGCAGGATAATCCGCAAGGATTC
This sequence comes from uncultured Treponemataceae bacterium, assembly GCA_964654405.1. Taxonomy (GTDB): domain Bacteria; phylum Spirochaetota; class Spirochaetia; order Treponematales; family Rectinemataceae; genus JAJTBL01. The sequence goes on along the minus strand of CAZZJJ010000087.1, from coordinate 5,295 downwards.
TTCCTCTTTACGGAAGGCGGCAAGATCGACTGGGCCTGCCATGCAAACGACGCGGCCTCAGCGATCAAAGACACTCTGGCTTTTGACAGAGCCGTAGCGGAAGCTGTCGCTTTTGCGGAAAAGCATCCCGAAGAAACCCTGATTCTGGTTACCGGAGACCATGAGACTGGCGGCATGGCAATCGGTTTTGCAGGTACCCAGTAAGAAACTTTCTTCGATAAAATCGCGCCTCAGAAAATGTCCTATGTCGCTTTCAATGAAAAAGTCATACAGCCCTATAAGGCAGCAACATCCAAAGACAAGGCTCAACTGAATGATTTGGCCTCTGCGATCAAGGATGCTTTCGGACTTGAAATCGCAAGCTTGAATCAGATTCAGAAAGAACAGCTGGATAGAGCTTTCAAGCGGACAATGGGCAACGAGCTCGAACGTTCAATCAAAGAAGAAGAATACATCCTCTATGGCGGCTATGAGCCCCTCACGGTAAAACTGACGCAGATTGTGAATCAGATGGCTGGAATCGGTTGGACCAGTTACTCGCACACGGGAGTACCGGTTCCGGTTTTTGCCAAAGGCAAAAATCAGGAAATGTTCTCCAGCTATTACGACAACACAGATATCTTTAAAAAACTGGCCATAGCAATGGGAGTGACAGTGAGGATTCAGTAAATTCTGAATTGGCTCCCCGCTTCCATAGCATGTAAATATATATCCGGGACTGTCCACCATGATCGGACAGTCCCCTCATTTTTATATCTGGCAGGAGCATCCATGAAATCGACAACATTCTTCATGGGAGATCGAAAACGGGACATTCTCTTCGCCCTGGTTATCTTTGCAATCAGCCTTCTAGTCTTTTTTATTCCTACAGGATTCAAATCTCCTTATCCTGCAGGATCGAGCCTGTGGGCAAAAGCTCGAATACTAAGCACCAATAATAGCATGGTAAAAACTATCGGCCCCAGCAAACACGGCTCTCAGCAGCTTGAACTTGAGATTATATCTGGCCGCTTCAGGGGGCGCCGTTTCGCTGCCACCAATAATCTCCTTGGTAAGAAAGAGATGGATAAGTTTTTCAGTCCAGATGATATCGCTTTTGTTGTGCTCGATCTGAATGCGGAGAAGACAGATGTAGCCTACATCAATGTGATCGATCATTACCGGCTTGATGCGACAATGCTTTTGTTTGCAGCCTTTGTTTTAGTGCTTGTCGGTTTTGCCGGATGGATTGGCTTCAAAGCGCTTATATCCTTCATCTGCTCCGCGGCTTTTATCATCAAAGTTCTGTTGCCGCTCGTTCTCAACGGCTGGAATCCAGTCCTCGTCACTTTGGCCATTGTCAGCGTACTAACCTTTATAATAATTTTCCTTGTTGCGGGTTTTACCAGAAAAGGATTGGTTTCTTTTATCGGCTCTATGGGCGGCGTCATAGCGACTACCCTGCTTTCAATACTTTTCACTAATCTGTTCAAGATTCACGGCGCAGTACGGCCGTTTGCAGAAAACTTACTGTATATGGGCTTCGATTTTATCTCTCTGCCCAAGCTTTTCATGGCGGGCATTTTCCTCGCGTCCAGCGGGGCTGTCATGGATTTATCCATGGACATTTCTGCCGCTCTTGCCGAGCTAGTTCACAAACACCCCCAGATCACCCGTGCTGAGCTTATAAAATCTGGATTCAATGTGGGGCGCCACGTCGTAGGAACGATGACAACTACATTGCTTCTTGCCTATACCGGAGGTTATACCGCATTGATGATGACATTCATCGCACAGGGTGTGCCGATGGCCAATATTATCAATTTGATCTATGTGTCTGCCGAGCTGATTCATACCATGGTTGGCAGTTTTGGGCTAATTCTGGTAGCTCCCATAACTGCTCTTGTGGGCGGATATATCTATACACTGCCAGATATGAAAGCGCCACGCTAACAGCATCTTCCAAATATCCACTCCGAAGAAAACGATTAATCCATGTCTCGCGTGATCAGTCGGGAAACTTATTTTATTTTGCCGCCAGTATATTTTTCAGTATATTCTCTTCATGAAAAAGTTAGCGCTGATGTTCGCTCTGCCGCTCGCTATGGCGGGCGCTTATGCTGATGGGTATGTCATTTCAAACTTGAACAATACTCCTTCCGAGCAGGAAGGCTGGGTCTGGGAAGCCTTCGCTGATCGAGTGATGGGCGGAAAATCGGAGCTAGTCCCGCCGGTCATCGTGGAAGCGGAGGGTCAGAAAGCGCTCCTGCTCGCCGGCCGTGTGATCACCAGGGGCGGCGGTTTCATTCAGGTCCGGCTTCGCCACAGCAAAGATAGGTTTGACGCTTCCGCGTATTCCGGAATCGAAATTGAGGTAGATGCCCGCACACCGAATTCCTGGTACATTTTTCTGCGCACCAAGGATAATTTTTTCCCCTGGAGCTATTACCGGGCTCAGTTCGAAGCAGCTCCCGAGCGTTCGGTCATCCGAATCCCCTGGAGCAGCTTTACAGCCGAAAGCACTGGCAAAAAGGCGATCCGTCCGGAATACCTGAGCAGTGTCGGCATTGTCGCAGCTTTTGAGGATTTCAATGCCTATATGCGGATTTACCGCATCGGTTTTTATCGCTAGATTGCATTTTTCGCTCTTGATTTAGCCCAATAGCCCAGCTATCTTTCTCATCGATGAAAACAAAAACGCTCCGCTCCGATATCATGCTCCTGGTCACATCAGCCATCTGGGGATTTGCTTTTGTCGCCCAGCGCTCCGGTATGAATTATGTCGGCCCTTTTACTTTCAACGGCATCCGCTTCTTGCTCGGCAGTGTTTCGCTTGTTCCGCTGATTGTTTTTTTAAAACGAATAAACGAAAAAAAGGCGAGAGTCCAGGCTGAGCCGGCAAGTAGAGCTCCTGTTGCGCCGCCCCTGAAGCCAAAGGGGGAAAACCTTACACTCGCCGCGCCACGGAAGCCTTCCGCAGTAATCCACATTTCGTCCGCTTTCCTGCCCAAGCAGCTGTTTACAAGCTCGTTGATTCTCGGAGTTGTGCTGTTTACCGCCGCATCGCTCCAACAGATCGGGCTTAAATACACAGAAGCGGGCAAGGCTGGATTTATAACCGGACTCTATGTCGTCCTGGTGCCGATATTCGGCATCGGACTGCGCCATAAAACAGGCATTCCAACCTGGATAGGCGCGGTACTCGCTCTGATCGGCCTGTATTTTCTCAGCGTGTATCAGGGCATTGGCTCGATCAACCGCGGCGATGTCCTGGTGGCGGTCGGCGCTGTGTTCTGGGCGGCGCATGTCCTCCTAATCGATTATTTTTCCAAGCGGGTCGATCCTATCCAGCTTTCAGCCGGGCAGTTTGCCTGGTGCGCACTCGGCTCGCTGGCTGTGGCTTTTCTGACAGAACCTCTAGCAATCGAATCTATTCGACATGCCGCGATTCCCATTCTCTATGGCGGTCTGGGTTCGGTCGGTGTCGCCTATACCTTGCAGGTCGTTGCCCAGAAGGATGCTCCTCCTGCACATTCAGCCATTCTGCTGAGTCTGGAAGGGCTGTTCGCCGTGATTGGCGGAATCTTGCTCCTGTCGGAAAAGATGACGATGGAAACCTTCATCGGCTGCGCTTTTATATTCGCAGGAATGATGGCCACCCAGTGGGAAGTGCTGTTTTCCAAAAAGTAATCAGGCTGTTTCGAATGGCGCTCTTTACGAATACGATTTCATCCTGTATTATGTATTGTATACACGATTGTATATTGATAACGCCTGAATAATCGGTCACATTGCCAGAGTGCGTGCCAACATTCGCGGCACCAGACCTTGGTATCAGGCGGCGCAACACGGCAGCGGCAGTTCGCAAGACAAGGGGGTACTATGAAAGTCGGGCTTTTACAGTACGATATCGCTTGGGAGCAAAAAGAGACAAATAAAAAGAAAATCGCACAGCTCGTTGAAACCTCTGAACATAAGGGTACAATCGATTGGCTAATCCTTTCCGAGATGACACTCTCCGGGTTTACCATGAATACCGCCGCTGCTGAGCTTAATGACGCTGACCGGGCTTTCTTTTCTGAATTGGCGGCAAAATACTCCATGAATATTTCCTATGGAGGTGTCGAAGGCGGCTTCAACAAGCTCATTACTGTCAACCGCACGGGCGAGCGCATCAGCGAATACAGTAAAATCCATCTGTATGCCTATGGCGATGAAGATAAATTCTACACGCCGGGAACCCAGCAAGTCGTATTCGATCTTGAAGGTTTCAAAATTATGCCGGCAATTTGCTTCGACCTCAGGTTTCCATACCTTTTCTGGAATAAGGCAGCCGAAGCAGACGCATATGTGGTTATCGCCGCATGGCCGATGCGGCGCGCCGAACATTGGATGACACTGCTCCGGGCGAGGGCTGTGGAAAACCAGGCTTACTGCTTCGGCGTCGACCGCCTTGGATTTGAAGGCAAGATCGAATACTCGGGCAACTCGATGGGATTCGATCCCCTGGGGAAAATAATCGCAGACGCAGGCACACGAGAAGGTATCGCAGTCTCCGAGCCTGCAATGGATAAATCGCTGGTCGCCAAAACGCGTGAGCGCTTCCCCTTTATCAATGAACGAAAGCGGATTGGCTTTTAGCGGGTTCGCCTCGCATGAAAATAACCAGAATCTATGCCGACTTAAGCGGTGAGTCGCACTTTGAAGACAGAGAAATCGGTGTAGAGCTCACCAATGCCCTGGGAAGGATGTCCTCTCCCCTGCCGGTCACTTCGATGATTCTGCGGGAAAATGATCCAGGCTACGATTACGATTGGCATTGTGCGCCGCGGCGTCAGTATATTGTCATGCTCGAAGGGCTGGTTCGAATTCAGACTTCAGACGGAGAAGCGAGGATTTTCAAACCGGGCGAGATTGTGCTGCTTGAAGATACCGAAGGCAAGGGCCATAAATCGAATTCGCCCGACGGCAAGCCGCGAAAATCTATATTCCTGCTGCTGCCAGACTGATTTCAAACTCAAATCACCATAAAAAGGGCTGTTCCATACCGGAACAGCCCTTTTTCACGATGCGTGATATGCCTTATGCGAAGAAACTCAGCCTTCAGAACCAGTTGCATCCTTCGGTCTCAAAATGAGGTTCAGCACGACGCCGAAGATGGCGGAAAGGCCAAGACCTGAAAGGTTGATGGCACCGAGCTTGAATGTCGCTCCGCCAAGTCCGAGAACCAGCATGGTCGCCGTGATGATGAGCACTTTCGGATTGGAAAGGTTGACTTTCGCATCCACCATGTTTTTGATGCCGATTGAGGAAATC
>CAZZJJ010000086.1:0-6404 GCA_964654405.1 uncultured Treponemataceae bacterium | reverse complement strand
ATTGTCGGAGGCGCTGTCAGAGACTATCTGCTTGGCAGATCCATCGCGAACGATTTTGACATAGCAACCGACGCATCCCCGCAAGAAATAATCCGACTTTTTAATCGAGTCGTTCCGACAGGTATCAAGCATGGAACCGTGACCGTATTGATTGGAGAGCATTCTGTCGAAGTTACCACCTTCAGAGTAGACAAAGGCTATAGTGATTCACGACGCCCCGATACTGTCGAATTTACTCCAAACCTGATAGAGGATCTCTCCCGGCGCGACTTTACCATGAATTCAATCGCATATGACGCTTCAGAGGTAAACCTCATTGATCCATTCAATGGACAGAGCGATATAGCGCGAAAAATTATCAGGACTGTCGGCAATCCTCTCGAGCGCTTCTCGGAAGACGGCTTGCGTCCGCTTCGCGCAGTGCGTTTCGCCTCCCAGCTTGGCTTTTCGATCCATGAAGATACACTTGCCGCCATTCCTGTCTGCATGGAAGCTTTCAAGAAAGTCTCCTGGGAGCGGATTCGTGACGAGCTCATCAAAATTCTTTTAAGCCCTGTGCCTTCTGTCGGGCTCCGGCTTCTCGAATCGACCAGGCTTATGGAACACGCCTTGCCAGAGCTCCTGCCGGGGAGAAATTGTCTGCAAAAAGGCATGCATGTCTATGATGTCCTGGACCATAGCTTTCTGACTGTTGACTCATGCAAACCCGACCTCGAGCTTCGGCTTGCAGCGCTTTTTCATGATGCAGGAAAACCTTTTGTAAAAAGCAGCGATGAATATGGCATTCCAACCTTTTACAATCATGACAAGAAATCAACCGAACTGGCAGTCCAGGCTTTGCGTCGGCTTAAATTTCCTAATGATTGCATTGACACAGTTTGTCATCTGATCGCTTTGCACATGTTTCATTACGAGGACAATTGGACAGACGCCGCGGTTCGCCGTTTCATCGCCAAAGCAGGTGAGCAATATCTCGAAAGACTCTTTTTGCTCAGGCTGGCTGATGGAAGCGCAACAACAGGCATCCCAGCAGACCCGCGCAGCCTTGTTCCTTTCAGAAAAAGAATCGACGCAATTCTCGCTGAGCAATCAGCGCTTCAGCTGAAAGATTTGAAAATTTCCGGGAATGATTTAATAGACATCGGCATTCCGAAAGGACCGGTTATCGGCAGGATTTTGAATGAGCTTCTCGAAACCGTACTTGACGATCCAGCGCAGAACAATCGGGAAACTCTTGTAAAAATTGCAATGGGATTGAAATCCAAATATCTCTGATATTTTGTTCTGCTTTCTGTTTCAGCGCTGCAATCCCGCAATTTCATCAAGAAGCTTGGCAGCCCGCTTGCTTGATTGTGCCAAAGTCCGGCAAACATGTTCAGCCGCGAGCCGCTCAGCTTCCTTTATCGTTTTGCCAGCGTAGGGACCATGAATTTTTCCTGCAATCTCACAGGTTACATGGAAAAGCCGCGCATGATCCGGGCCTTCGGTTTTTCCCAGGGTATATGTTGGCAGCGACTTATATTCTTTCTGAGCGAACTCCTGCAATATGGTTTTCCAATCTTTGCTGCTGTGCTTCAGAGAATCGCTGATTTCTTGTTCCAACAATCTTTTGACAAGCTGAAAAGCGGCTTCGAAACCCTGATCGAGATAGACAGCGCCGATGAGTGCTTCAAGCGCATCGGCCAAAAGAGCTTTTTTTTGCCGGCCGCCGGAAAGCTCTTCGCCTTTTCCAAGCCGAATCAGCTCAGAAATTCCAATCTGCGCTGCTATGCGTGACAGGACCTGCTCTGAAACCACCCGGCTTTTAAGGCTGGCAAGTTCACCTTCAGGTCTTCCTTCAAGTTCTGTGTAAACAATCGTTGCTACGGCAAGGCCGAGCACTGAATCCCCGAGGAACTCGAGGCGTTCATTATGCGGCATTTCGGCGTCACGGCATGAGCGGTGGGTAAGGGCAGATTCTAGTAAGTTTATATTTATAAAAGAAACAGAAAGGGAGTTTTGAAAGCGGTGAAGAAGTTCAGGGCGAGGGATTTCGTTCTGCTTGTCCATAAGCCAAACCGCGGCCTCCCCCGCCTGAAAAGAAAGTTATTTTACCTGGGTTTTGATGAATTCGTAAGCGTCGCGAACGGTTTCGAATTCGTTGGCTTTCTCATCAGGAATCTGGATACCGAGCTCTTCTTCGATACCGTAAACGAGTTCATAGGTGTCGAGAGAATCAGCGCCAAGATCCTGGCGGAAGCTGGCATCCAAGGTTATCTTGCTTTCTTCAACCTCAAGCTTATCAGCAATGATCTTCTTAATTTTCTCAAAAAGTTCGTCCATCAAAATTCTCCTTATTTGGATTCAGGGGAGAAAATCTGTTTACCCCTGTAAAAGCCGCATTTTGGACAGACGCGGTGAAGAAGGACGGGGTTGCCGCAGTTTCCGCACTGTACAATAGTAGGAACAGTAAGCTTCATATTGACGGAACGTCTTCTGCGAGTTCTCGCCTTGGAAGTTCTAAATTTGGGTACAGCCATGATATAACCTCATTACTTCTGATATTCAGCCAATATATTTGGCGACATTAAACAAAAATCGGAATTTTGTCAAGTTAAAATTCCGATGCAAGCGCATAAAACAGTACAATATTTTCAAATTTTATGTAAGTAGTCCGTGCCTATTTTCTATTGCTTTCCTGACAATTAACGGAACTATTCCATCAGGAAGATTTCCCAAAGCTATCAATTCCCGCACCGCCGACGAACTTATGTCTGCTAATTCATGCCGCGCCGGCAGAAAAACCGTATCAATCTCCGGATCCAAACGGCGGTTCATAGATGCCATATTCTGCTCATACAGTAAATCACGCGAGTTGCGGATACTTCTGACAAGCACTCGGCATCCATGTTCGCGCGCGAATGAAACCAGAAGTCCTTCAGCTCTTGCAACAACAACGTTGGAAAGTTGATGGCTCTTGGCAATGTCAGTTACAAGTCTGATACGTTCTTCCATGCTGAAAAAAGGCATCTTTACCCCGTTTTCAGCGACTACAACATATAAGGTATCAAACAGACGTGCTGCTCTGAGGATGATGTCTTCATGCCCGCAGGTGGGTGGATCAAAGCTTCCTGCAAATATCGCTTTCATTCGATGTACACAGTACTGTCATGATATTGAAAGGTCAAGACAGAAAAAAATGAAAAATTCTGAAGAATTTTGGATATCAACCACGACTTTCTATAGTTCAATAATTCAGATGAATTTTGAATTAGTTGCATCTACCAAATTTTTCAAGTCTGTAGCATACTATCATCATGGTTCGCACTCTTGCGCTCTCCCTGTTTTCAGCTGTTCTCTGTGCAATTTCACTGCCCAACGAAATTTTCCCTTATGGTGTATGGCTTTTGGGATTCATAGCTCTTGCGCCTTTATATTTTGCGCTCTTGAAAGCAGAGAACCATCGCCAGGCTTTCAGCGTAGGCGCTTTGTTCGGCGCCGCCCATCACGCGCTTACATCATATTGGCTGTTCTTTTACAAGGACTTCGCCTTCTGGACACTGGGTTCAACTACCATCGCTTATGCTGTTGTCTATGGCGTCTGCGCCATGTATGGCGCTTTTTTAGTCCGCAGCACATCCGGATGGCGGCGTCCGCTGATCTTCGCGATCGCCTGGACAGTTTTTGAATATCAGAAATCGATTGGCTTTTTAGGATATCCCTGGGGCTTGATTCCCTATTCGCTGACATCCTTGCCAATTTTACTGCAGATTGCTGATATTACAGGTGTTTATGGACTATCTTTTATCCTTGCGTACTCATCAGCAGTTATTTCGGATATTTCAAACTCTGCGCAAAATAAAAAATCTTTGCTAGCCCAAGGCATCGCGCTTATTCTCGCGATACTCGGACTTTTAGTTTATGGCGGGCTGGCTTTTTCTGCCAACTATGAAAAGAAAGCCGAAATCCAGGCAGTATTGGTTCAGCAGAATACCGACCCTTGGATAGCAGGTGAGATGGCAGCCCTTGAAGCAAATATTCGCAATGCCCGCAAAGCCATGGATGAAGTTCAGGATTCATCTGGCCGCACTGCTGATTTGGTTATTTTCAGCGAAACAAGCCTAAGACGCCCCTATACGGATTTTAAGCCGTGGTTTTCCACAAACCCATCCGATCTTCCCCTGACAGATTTCCTGCGGCACTATAAAGTCCATCTTCTGACTGGCGCACCGGTTGTACTCGATTGGAACACCTATGAAGCGAGTAATTCCGTGATTCTCATCGATTCGGAGGGAGTTCAGCACGGCTCATACGCGAAAATCCATCCTGTACCCTTCGCGGAAGCCATTCCGCTCTGGGAATACGAATGGTTCAGAAAATTCATGCGCGAAAAGGTAGGCATTGAGGGCGGCTGGGTCATGGGAACCAGAATTTCTATTTTTACACTTCCGCTGCAAACAGGCGGAAGGGTACAATTTGCGACCCCCATCTGTTTCGAGGACGCGTTCTCCGATCTGTGCCGGCAGTACATCCTGGATGGGGCTGAGCTTTTTATCAATTTGACGAATGATTCATGGTCGAGGCGGGAAAGCGCGCAGATTCAGCATTGGGCAATCGCCCGGTTCAGGGCTGTTGAAAACCGCCGAACCCTTGTTCGCAGCACCAATTCGGGTGTCAGCTGTGTTATCGACCCAACAGGGAGGAGCATTCTTGAACTGCCGCAATTCACGGGAACCGCCGCTCTCGCTTCCATTCCGGTATACATATCACATTCATACACGTTCTACACGCGCTACGGCGATCTCTTTGCCCGAAGCATGGTTGCTTTCCTTTGCCTCTGGGCTTCGGCGCTCCTCATCAAAGCTAAAGGAAAATGGCCGCGCCTGATTTTTATCCATGTTTCTGTATAGTTTTCAAGCCTGCTTTGTCCTATAATTTTAGTATTCGAATTTATATTCTGAAAGGAGGTATTCATGAGCATCACCGAATATCTTGAATCTCCCCCCTTCTTCGAAATAGAGCGCTATCATGATCACAGCGCGATGGATGCCGTTTCCTTTATCGGAACCTTGCGCAAGCATCCTTATGACCCGGAAAAATGTCTGCTTCTGACGGACAGGCAGGATAGTCTGAAATGGATCGAAGCCGGTGTCATCATCGAGTTCCGCATCACTGATGTTTTGGCCGCCGATGAACTTCCTTCTCTTGTTGATGAAATGGGAACTGCGCGCCAGCTGGTCAGAATCTGGGTGCGGCGAGGGGCTATCGCCCTTCGCTACGAGCCTTTCGAGGTCAATGAAAAATCTTCCGGTCCACGTGATTCAGAGCATCTGCGCGAACGTTTCAACGCCTTCTTCCATGCTAAACCTGGCGGAAAGTAGCATTGCGCGATTTCAGTCTCATCAAGAACATTCGGTAAAGCGTGGCATTCATGAAACCTGATATGACTGAAGAACCAAAGCAAGCTCAAGCGGCCTTTTTTCAAGTTCTCGATGACAGCCGGGTTCAGTGCGTGCTGTGTCATCATGCCTGCGTACTGAAACCAGGACAATGGGGAATATGCAAGGTCAGAACCAATAAGGCAGGGACGCTGTCCATACCGCTGTATGGACACATTTCATCCCTTGCCATCGATCCTGTTGAAAAAAAGCCATTGCTTTATTTTATGCATGGAAGCTATACCTTTTCTGCGGGATTCTGGCATTGCAACATGAAATGCCCCTTTTGTCAGAACTGGAGTATTTCTCACCCAAACCCCGGAATTGCAAAAAGAACAGCAGTATTGCCGCCTGAAGCGCTGGTTCAAAAAGCGCTTGATTCCGGTTGTCCGTCAGTCAGCCTAACGTATTCCGAACCGACCATCCATATCGAATACGCTCTTGAAACATTCAAGATAGCCAAAGCTGCGAATCTTGCGACAATCCTGGTGACAAATGGATCAATTTGCGCAGAACCTGCTCAATCGCTGCTCAAGCTGACTGATGCGGTGAATGTGGATATAAAAACAGCGTCTGAAGAACGATATAGAAGCATCTTGGGCGGAGATCTTCAGACTGTTAAAAATTTCATACAAATTGCATATCAATACTCTCATCTTGAGGTGACCAGCCTCCTGGTTCCCGGAATTCTGGATCAGCCGGATGAAATCAGGATTATTGCGGAATTTCTTGCATCTATTTCGCCACAAATTCCCTTCCATATCACTCCATACCATCCTGATTTCAACTACACGCAAGCCCCGCTGACCTATCGGCAGATGCAGGAAATCGCAAAACCCGCGTATGAACTTCTTGAATGTGTGCATCTGTACCGACCGTGGCAGGATCGTTAGTTTTTTTTCCATTTTTTAATTTTTCCACTTGACACACAACAGAGTTTTTCGGCATTGTATCTCCTGCCGATTGCACGGTGGGTGTAGCTCAGGT
>CAZZJJ010000085.1:0-6469 GCA_964654405.1 uncultured Treponemataceae bacterium | reverse complement strand
GCTGGCCGGTTGGATGACAGGCGCTCGTTGACCCAGCGTTCGATATCGCTTTTTTTGAATCTCCACACAGTACCGATCTTGCCAGAAGGTATCTCGCCCTTTTGCGCCCAATCATAAACGGTGCGTTCCGAGACTCTCAGGTATCGGGCAACTTCTTCGATTGTCAGGATGTCATCATCCATTCGAAAACCTCCTAGCATTTGAAATCAATGACATATTATTGAAGTTAATGCAACAACCTGTCAAGTGTTACATATTAAAGACTATTTTTTTCACTGTCAATCAAATTTTTCAGGCTTTCCGAATCAAAGCCTTCAAGGCGAAGCTGGCGGTAGGCATGTTGCACAAGTTCCGGTCCACGGTACTTTTTTGAAAGCTTACGGATGGTTTTCATGTAGGCACCTTCAAGGATCATGTCGAATGGGATGTCTAGCAGGGCCAGGCGGGCATCTTCAGCTGAAATGCCGCGCGAGGCCAATTCCGCAAGCAATGTTTTGGGGCCGCACAAGGTTTTCTCCGCCCGTTTACGAGCCCAAATCCGGGCAAAACGGGCATTGTCGGCGAGCCCTTCAGCTTGTGCTTTTTCGATGGCTTTCTGGATAGCGCTCCGCGAGAATCCCTTAGCCTGGAGCTTGCGGTACAAGCCCTGGGAGTTCTGCTCCGCGATACCGCAGAGTTCAGATACTTTGCTAAAAGCCCGGGTTTCCTCATCGATCCTGCTGATCGTTATGAAAAGCTCATCTTCTTCATGAAATTCTCCGGCAATCTCCGGTAGCTTCCTAAGTGCCTCGCGCGCCTGCTCCTGGCCCATTGCGCTGCTGTCCGAGTCTGACAGCAGAAAACCGTACAGCGCCAGCTCATGAACTCGAACCAACGGAATTTGAAATAAAAAACCTCCGCTCATGGCGATTGCAGCCATTCCGGAGGTTTCAAAATGTACGGATTCAATCCGCACTGCAATAATTCCTTTTTAGCGCTTGGAGAACTGGAATCTTCTGCGGGCGCCACGCTGACCGTACTTCTTGCGCTCCACCATACGGGGATCACGGGTAAGCAGACCATTGGCACGCAGGGATACCTGGTTGGCAGGATCAATCTGGGCAAGCGCTCGGGCAAGGCCGTGCGAGCATGCACCAGCCTGACCGTTGACACCGCCGCCGGTTACGGTGATGAGAATGTCGAACTTGTTTTCGCTGGCTGTTACTGCAAGCGGTCTGGTGGCCATGGTCACCAGCTCTGGAATCTTGAAATATTTGCTGACTTCAATATCGTTGACGAGATATTTGCCGGTTCCTTCTCTCAGAAAAACTCTCGCTACCGAGCATTTACGGCGACCGGTTCCAATTCCTAAATTTCTGACCATTACTCTCCCCTTTTATCCGTTACAGGTCGATGGTGATCGGCATCTGAGCCGCGTGCGGATGATCCGCGCCTGCATAAATCTTGGCGTTCTTGTACAGCTTGCGGCCCAACGGACCCTTGGGAAGCATGCCTTTGAGAGCAAGCTCGAGGGGCGCGACTGGATCGCGTTCAATGAGCTCTCTGAAGGTGTAATCCTTGAGCCCGCCAACATAGCCAGTGTGTTTGTAATACATCTTTTCCTGGCGCTTTCTGCCGGTTACCGCAACTTTCGCTGCGTTGATGATTACGATAAAATCACCGGTTTCCTGGCTGGGGGTGTAAGTCGGCTTGTTCTTCCCGCGAAGCATGGAAGCAGCCTTTGCGGCTACGCGGCCAAGCGGTTTTCCTTCAGCGTCAATCAGATACCACTTGCGCTCTGCAGTAGCGGACGTAACAAACATGGTCTTCATCAATGTATACCTTCACCTTATTCGTGTAGTTTTCGTAAAATGCGCGAGGCATAATCCCACATATTCACTTTTGTGTCAAGCACACAAAAGCTTTGACAACAGCAGGCAAAAATGCATCTGCATTTTGAAAGAGCCCCAAGTGCTCTCCTATTTTTTCTCTTCAGCCTGTTCTTTAGCCTTTTCTTCCTGCTCTTCTTTTTCGGCTTCTCGCTTGTCCTTGATATCCGCAACACCGATAAGAATGGCAACAGCTCCAATCATTATCGCGAGAACCGGGATGGAACCCTTGAGAAAGGTCAGAACATCCGGCCACCAGCCCGCGACACCAGGGAGTACCAGAAGCACGGCAACAACAATCAATCCAATGCCAACCAGTAATGCGGTCATCTTTCAAAGCTCCTTTTCAAAATAGTTGTTACAAAAAGACAATGAACGGGTATTTTGAGTATAGCAGGGTATTCCCAAACATGCAAGATTGCCGGACTGCCTTGCTTTTCAGCACGATGAACAGTATATACTCTTCCCATGATTACGATCGGCTCCCTTGTCATGTATAAATCCCAGCTCGCAATTGTCACTGACTCGAGTGACGGCAGAATTACCATCGAGACAGAAACCAGGGAGCAAAAAAAAGTGCGGGAAAAAGATGTGCTCTTGCTTCACAAGGGCCCCCTGAAACAACTGCCCCCATCGCTGACAGACCAGACTGATTTCGAGACAGCCTATGAAATGCTTTCAGCCGATATGGGATCCGAAGATAGAATTCCGGTTGATTGGGCAGAACTGGCTGAACTTGTATTCGGCACGGCAAATGCCGAAACGATTGCGCAGTGCGCCCGTTTTGCCCGACAAAGCCCGCTTTTCGAGCTGAAAGATGAGGGCCTTTACATCATTTCCCCGGAATCCGTGGCTAAAATTCGCGAAAAAGCGTCCAAAAAGCAGCGGGAAGCCGAATTGCGGGCGAAATTTATTGCGGCGCTGGGCAAAGCCATAAAAAGTCACAACGCACAAGAAATTTCAGAGCAAGCCGAATTTGTCCCGTTTATCACCGAACTGGAAGCTTTCGCCTACGGCATCTCGTCTCAGAGCCAGATTGCCCGTGAAGCAGGCATTGCAGCTGATCAGCTGGCTGTCCATAAAGCTCTTCTGGACTCGGGGATCTGGTCCGCCGAGCGCAACCCCTGGCCACAGCGGGCAGGATGCTCACTCTCCCCTCCCCGGCTTGCTTTTCCGGAAACCGAGCACCCCACGATGAAACTGCCACGGGAAGATTTGACGAGCCTCGAGAGCTTTGCCATCGACAACGCATGGTCGCAGGATCCTGATGACGCAATAAGTATAGATGGAAAAACACTTTGGATTCATATTGCAGACCCAGCCGCCTTTGTCCTCCCCGATTCCGACCTCGACAAGGAGGCACTATCCAGAGGCGCGACACTCTACCTCCCTGAAAAGATCGTTCCGATGTTTCCTGAAAAGGCCATGCCCATTCTCGGACTTGGACTGGCGCCTGAGAGTCCCGCGCTGTCATTCAAACTTGAAATCAATGAAGCAGGGAATATTTTGAATACTGACATCATACCGAGCCTTGTCAGGGTTCATCGGCTTTCTTATGAAAAAGCCGATGAACTCATCAACTCCGGACATCCGGCTTTGAATGCCTTGCTTCAAAAATCAGAAATTCGACACCAGCGGAGGCTCGCGAACGGGGCTGTCGATATCGATTTTCCTGAAGTATCCATGAAAGCCGGAGCTGAGGAAATTCGTTTTCTGAAAATCCCTCAAACCAAATCTTCGTCGATGGTTCGCGAAATGATGCTGCTTGCTGGCGAAGGAATAGGCTTTTGGGCGAAAGCGCAGAATATTCCTTTTGTCTACGCAAGCCAGGACGCACCGAATATTTCCGAATCGATGCTGAAATCGAATAGCAACCCTAGCGCCTTGAGCATCCAGTATCAGCGCCGCAGGGGAATGCGGGCATCGATTACAGGCACCGAGGCATTGTCGCATCGGGGGCTCGGTTTGCCGCTCTATTCTCAGGTGACGAGCCCATTGCGCCGCTACCAGGACTTGCTGGCTCATTACCAGATTCGGGCTTTTCTTGCAGCGAAAGCAGGCCTTCCTGATGCTGATGCCATGATGCTCCGCGAAGATGAAGTCGCACGACGCTGTATGCTGGCTGCCCAGGCTTCTGGACAAACCCGCCAGGCGGAACGCGATTCAAGAATGCACTGGGTTTGCGTATGGTTGATGAAGAATCCCGGCTGGAAGGGGCTGGCAACCGTCATGGATGCTGGCAATCGCGATGCCTTGGTGTTTCTCCATGATTTTGGCATTGAATTGCAGATGAGAACCCGCAGGCAGCTGGAACTTGATTCGACTTTTTTTGTCCGTGCGACACGCATCAGTATTCCAAATCATGATTTTACCCTTGAAGAAGCTGAGCCAACGTAAAGGCAGCTTACTCAAGAACCGCATGACTTTCGAAAAAACCATCAGCGTTTTTTGGAATAATCAGGGCAACTTCCCTTTGACCTTTTCAAGTCTTTACCGTATGCTTCAGAAGTATTCATCTGTAGGAAGTTATGGACCACAAAGAAATAAGACTTGCTGTAATTCTCTCGATGGATGTTCCGGGTCTGCATTTTTCCGGACGCGAGGAAGAAGAAGATGCCTGCCTCATTGAGCGCTGCGGAACTTCTGTCAGAGACTGCGCAACTGAATTTAAGGGAGAAGTCCTGCAGTCTATCGGCGACTCCTTTCTTTTAGCTTTTTCAAACTCGCTCGATGCTGTCCGATGCGCACGGTCCATCCAAAGAAAATTCAGAAGTATCGACTCAGAAAATCCCGCCGTTGCTCTTTTACCAAGAATCGGCATTCACCTTGGGGAAGTCTTTTTTGTCGAACACGACGCGGCGGGAGATACAGTAACCAAAGCATCAAGCCTGCAGGCGGTCGCAAAGCCGGGGTTTACCTGTGTTTCAAAAGAGGTGTGGTCACTGGTTGAATCCAAACTTGAGCCGGAACCTGGTTTTTCCTGCAAACCGCTTTCGCCAAGCAGAGCGAAAAGCCTTCCCAGATCGCAGCAAAGCCCGATGCAGGTGTTTGAGATTGAGTTTTCAGTGGATGATGAGACAGAAACTAAAAGCCAAAATTCAGGTTTGAATGAGAAATCAGACTCAAGCACAAGATTGGAAACACCAATACGATCACCCAGGAACATTAGCGGATTTGAAAACGCAAACGCAGGGACCACACAAAATACTTCATTTAATGCTGGGAATCAGAGTAATAACCTGAATGACAGCAGTCCGGAAAATATTGTTTCGTCAATCAAGGCAGCTCTTTTGGATGACATACGAGTATCAGGCAGAAGATTGACTGTGGATGAAGCACTCACGAAATATGGCTATTATGGAATTGAAGCCAAAGAGGCAATTGCCCAGCTTGCCGATTCCGGGATTCTTATAAAAAACACACGGAATGAGGGACAGCCTACTTTCAATTCGACCTCCGATCTTGGAAAATCAATCGAACAGGCTGTACACGCAATCGTCCATGAAATCGAACGGTCAGTGCGAGAAGGCGACTTCAAGAACCAGATTAAGAACTCGTCAGTAAAAAAAGCTGTCAAGCAAGAAATAAAAAATTCGTTTAAAATGACCGATGAGCAGGATAGGAAGCGGCATCGTGAAAGACGCGAACGAAAGAGAGAAGTCGGCACAACCAATTTTGAGACCTATAAGAATGAACTGGCAAAAAAGCAGGAAAAACTCGCAAAAAGCATTCCAGGAGGAATAGTCTCGTTTGTAATTGTCAATTCTGCGCTGTTCTTCTTTGCCTTGAAAAATTTAAACGGATTCCCATGGCCAGTTTTCGTCGCTCTATTCTGGCTTTTTGGCATAATCGACAACGTTTTCAGCTATTTCAGAGTAAGAAAGCAGAATTTTGAGGTGCAGGCTCTGCCTGATCTTGATGAAACGGAAACCCGGGAAATCCGTGAAATACACAAGGAACGGGACAAGATCGGGAAGAGCTTTATCAATTTGCTGACAATTCCGACAATTCTGATGCTGATCAATCTCGCGACCCGAGGCCGGGATCCGTGGTTTCTCATACCATCTGGCATCATTGCTGTCAGTTTTCTTGCCCAAGTCGGGCGTTACTTTTCTACGATTCCGACAAGGACACGAAAGTTTTTTGAAAAAATCGGCATTTCTGGCGGCAAACGCGGTTTGAAAAACGCCTCCGCACAGCGTATGGAAGAATCAGGTATCGATTTGGGTGAAGATTATGATGCCTTGTATCGAAGCGCAAAAGATGCTGCCGCAGACATAGAACGATCGCTGAGAACTCATGATGCCAAAGAAGCCGATGAAATGAAACCGCAGCTCAACAGCTATCTTAATCAGGTTCTAATGCTTGCGAAAACAACGAACGAAATTGATACCATCATTTCTGAAATTCCTATGGAAAACCTGGCTCGTGACAAGGCAAACCTCGTGGCGAAGCTTTCAGATGCAGAGCCGACAATGCGACCGGAATATGAGGCAAATATTCGTGAAATCGAAAAGCAGGAATCTTCTTTCAAAGCCCTTAACGAACAGAAAGAAATAATGGATCTCAGACTTAAAGCATCTGTTAATCAGCTTCAGCAA
>CAZZJJ010000084.1:0-6471 GCA_964654405.1 uncultured Treponemataceae bacterium | reverse complement strand
GTCCAGATCCTGCAGGCTCCTGACCTCAAACGGCACAATACCATCAGAAGCGGTTCGGCCTGGGACTGCTCGTTCGGCTGCCGCCTCAATTGCCTTGATATGGGCTTCATAATCACCCTGCAGGGCGAGAACGCCGATTTTCATGGGATTTACCAGCCTCTCACAGCCATTTTCTGGTTTTCGCCAAGCTCGGAAAGGCCGATGCCAACCATGGCTTCCCCAAGGTCTTCCGAAATTTCAGCCAGAATTTTCGCGTCCTTGTAGTGAACGACAGCGCTGACAATCGCAGATGCGCGGCGTGCAGGATCCCCGGATTTGAAAATACCGGAACCGACAAAAACCGCTTCCGCACCCAACTGCATCATCAGAGCGGCGTCTGCCGGTGTCGCTATGCCGCCGGCAGAAAAGTTCGGAACCGGCAGTTTCCCGGTTTTGGCAACTTCATACACCAGTTCGAAGGGAGCACCGAGTTCTTTTGCCGCGGTCATGAGTTCTTCCTCAGGAAGCCTGGTCAGCCGGGCAATGCCATCGCGGACTGCGCGCATGTGGCGGACAGCTTCGGCGACATCGCCAGTACCCGGCTCGCCCTTGGTGCGGATCATCGCGGCGCCCTCCCCAATTCTTCTGAGCGCTTCGCCGAGATCGCGGCATCCGCAGACAAAGGGTGATTTGAAATCATGCTTGAACACATGGAATTTATCGTCAGCCGGCGTGAGCACTTCGGATTCATCGATAAAATCAATTCCCAGCGCTTCCAGAATTCTTGCCTCGACAAAATGCCCGATGCGGCATTTGGCCATGACCGGAATAGAAACCGCATCCTGAATTTCCTTGATCATTTTCGGATCCGACATTCGGGCAACTCCGCCCTGCGCACGAATATCGGCGGGAACACGCTCAAGCGCCATAACCGCTGCGGCTCCTGCCTTTTCAGCAATCTTAGCCTGCTCCGCGTTGGTGACATCCATGATGACGCCGCCCTTCAGCATCTCGGCAAGCCCGACTTTTGTCCTCCACGCGTCATTCTGACGCGCTGACCAGAAAATGGTATCCATAATGCCAGCTCCTTTCAGATCGAATTTCTGATGTATATAGCGAATCGGCTATACCCTATCGAAAAATAGGCGTTTGTTCAAGTTTAGGACAAGCCATATCGCCATTTGAGAGCGTTTATGATACTGTTTCAGTCATGAAAATTCTGTTGACTGGCGCGACTGGTCTTCTGGGACGCGCACTTCGCAAACAATTGCTTCTGATACCGAATTTTGAACTCACAGCTGCTGCCTATTCACGCGCAGTTCCACCGCTCGTCAAGGCCGATCTCACCGATAGCGGGCACGTTGAAACGCTCTTTGAGACAGCCCGTCCCGATATTGTCATTCATGCGGCCGCCGAACGCCGCCCCGACATAGTCGACAGCCAGCCGGAAAAGGCGCGCACCCTGAACGTCGCAGCGACGGAGACCATCGCATCAGCCTGTGCTCGGCACTCGGCATCACTTCTGTATATTTCGACTGACTATGTTTTTGACGGCTCGAATCCTCCCTATTTCCCAGACTCGCCCGTCAACCCCCTCAATGAATACGGTCGCCTGAAACTGGAAGGCGAACGGATTATTAAAAACACCTGCCCCAAAGGCGCCATCCTCAGGATTCCACTCTTATACGGGCCTGTCGAATTTCTTGAAGAATGCTCGGTCACCGAGCTTGCCAAAAAACTGCTTGTAACTGCTCCGGTTAAAGTTGAGCACTGGGCACGCCGTTATCCGCTTCATGTCGATGACGTCAGCCGCGCTATCATCGCAATCACCTCCGCGATGCGCGATTTCAGCGAAGATTTCCCAATATTTCTGCTCTCAGGCCCAGTATCCTGGACCAAATACGAAATGCTTCTGGAAATTGGCCGCGTTCTCGGCAAAAGCACCAGCCACATCATTCCCGACACCGCTCCGCCATCAGGCGCGCCTCGCCCAAAAGATTGCCGTATGGATACCAGCCGCCTTGAATCCCTCGGCTACACACCGCGGATAGCGTTCGGAGAGGGTATAAAATCAGCACTCCTGCCGTTTTTCAATTTCGGAGTCTGAAAGCGATGCCCCGCCTGTTTTCAATCATCTTTTCACTTTTTCTTGTTTTCAGCGTTTCAGCGCAGGCAGCCCCGAGCACCGCTGAATCAGCGGATCCCATTGGTCAATATCTCTCTGCCCGGAGTATCCCATCCTATGAATCCAGCCTCCCCCGCTATTATTTTTCCGGAGAAGCGTGGAATGAACGCGCATTCGAACTCGTTGCCAACGCGAAAAGCTATATCCTTATCGATTCCTTTCTCGTCAATGCTCACCCCGTCAATCAAAAAATAATTGACGCACTGCGGGAAAAGGCAGAGGCTGGCGTTCGCGTTTATATCATTTTCGATTCTTCGTCATATTTTACCTACATGCCGGATTTTGTGTCCTATCTGCCGACACCGGTGGTTACGTTCCGCGGTACTAGGGTAAATGTCGCAGAATATAATTCTATCAACGGGACAAAGCTATTCGCTTTACCCCAGCTTCTGAATCGTGACCACAGAAAATTCTGGATTGTTGACGGCCATACTGTCGCGTTAGGCGGCATGAATTTGAACTATTATTCAATGAAAGAATCGAGCAGTTTGGGTAATATTGATACCTTTGTTGAAGTACAAAGTCCGCCCGCCATCAGGCAGCTTATCAGCTCTTTTGTAGAAACATGGAATCTTTGCTCTCCGATGCCGCTCAACGCTAATTCTTTTACAACAACCCAGCCTCCTGAACCCAACTACCAACCGGAAACCAGGTTGTGGCTTTTTGATCAAGATTTGCATGGGCGTTCTGAAGTCAACGCCCTCTTTGACAGCTTTTTCAATTTCGCTCAACGCGAGCTATGGATGATTCAGGGCTATACTTTCGCAACTCCTGAATTGCTGAAAAAAATAAAAAAAGCCACATCACGAGGCGTCACTGTCAACATTCTTCTTTCAACCAATTCATTCAGAGAAGTCTATGAACTCGCTTCAAATTACTGCGTACTCGATCTGATTCGGGCCGGCGCCAACGTGTTCATGTTTGACGACCCGGGCAAAGCGTTCCTGCATTACAAACTATTCCTGGCTGATCGCACCGCTGCAGCGTTCGGCAGCCCCAATTTCAATTTCAGAAGCCAATATCTGTCACGAGAAATCGCTATTTTATTTAATGATGAACGGGTGGGCCGAGCCGCGTATGAAAACCTTGAAACACTGCTTGCTCGTTCCCGACCAGTTACCAAGGATGAAGCCGAACGATATCGCGGTCTCAAATATTTTATTGCCTATATGGAAATGCTTTTTGGTGGTTGATATGTCGCATAATGCACGCTTTTCTTTACTGATAATGCTGCTCATTTTTATCTGTTCCGGAGCGGCATTTTCACAGCAGGACTCTTCTCAAAAACCCGCGATTTCATATTCCGCAGGGATGGCCGGATTTTCGGATTCTGCGTTTTCCGCTGCTGAAACCTTGCGGTTTTTCATAAGCCTGGAATCGGAAAGAGCCAACCCTTTCGCACCTTCGCTATTCGCCGCGATTCAAGTCGATTTCAATCCACTATCTTTGCAGACTGCATATTGGGGACTCGGATTCAATCTGACTCTTTTCAGTCTGCAACATCATTTTTTCTCCTTCGCCTCAATGCGAAAAACCAGCTGGGCGCCTGCCTTTTCCGCAGCCTTCTATTTTCCCTTCGATTCCGCGAAAAACTCTTATTTTGAAGCCGCCGCTGAACCAATCCGGCTTTTTACAGGCTCAAGCTATGTTTCCTTGCTGAGCCCCGGGGCGCTTTTCAGCAAAAATTTTAAAATCACTGGCTATTCGCTGAGTCCTTTCAAATTCACCTATCATTTTTATTGAGAGCAAACTATGAAGAAAAATAAATTTCTGCCTGCAGTCATGAGCTTTTTTATTTTTGCAATGATCGCGCCCTCTTCCATTACGCACGCCCAAGAAACCGCGATTTCTCTCGGCTCATGGAGTTTTTTCTCAGGGTCTCCCGGTGTTTTTACATCTCTTGGCATAACACAAGGGCTGACACCGCGGCTTGAAGCCGGTCTTTCACTCATTCCCCGCCTGACACCTGAACCGTTCGAAGATTTTTATGCTGAAGCCCACCTGGGATACTCGCTGGCGGCCAACAGATTCCAGGGTCTAAACCAACCAGCCAGCTACATCAACATACTCGGTGATATTGGCATCATTGCAGGAATCAGCAGCATCGGAGCCCCAGGGCAGACTCTGAAAAAAAGCATCTTTATACGACTTACCCCAATAACCCTTGGCAATGCCTTCTATGGCAGACGCGACCGCATCTATTCAGCCGGAGCCCTCTTCAACTTGGACAGCCCGAGCCTCACCTTTTTCCTGAACTTTATTATCTCTGATTTTTTCATTGCAAAAAGGTCGAATTGAATTTACCCTTGGAGCATGAACCGCGAGGTATTACGAAGCATTGTAGCCAGAGGGACGGTCGGGATAGCTGGTGCCGGCGGGCTCGGCTCCAACTGCGCCGCATCGCTTGTCAGAAGCGGAGTGCGCCGCCTGGTCATAGCGGATTTTGACCGAGTCAGTGAAGGCAACCTGGACCGCCAGTTCTTTTTTTTCGACCAGATCGGACAACTCAAAGTTGACGCGCTGGCTGAAAATCTGCGCCGGATCGACCCCGCAATCACGATTGAAGCACATCCGGTTCGTCTCGAGACCGATAATGTACGCGCCATCTTCGCCAATTGCGACATAATTGTAGAAGCCTTTGATAACGCCGAATCCAAAGCCATGATCGCGGAAACCGTGCTGACAGCTTTCCCGGATAAACACCTTGTTTCAGCGTCCGGACTCGCTGGAATCGGGAATCTGGAGGATATCCGCGTTGTCCATCGCGGCCAACTCCATCTTTGCGGCGATTTTACCCGGGAAGTTGGACCAGAATGCCCGCCCGTAGCGCCCCGCGTCTCGATCGTCGCCAATTTTGAAGCTGACATAGTCCTGCAATTGCTGATAGAATGGAAAGGACGACAAAAGGCCGGATCATCAATAAAAAACGGCAGCTGAAATTATATACACAATAGAAATTCCTGAAGGAGGTCCAACATGCTGGATCAACTCCTGGCTCCAGATGTGAAAAGCCTGCTCGAGGAAGGAAAATTCGAGGATATCCTTGAATTTTTCAGGGAAAGCCACCCAACTGAAATTGCTGAAGTCCTGACTGGCCTCAAACCCGAGGAAGCTCTTGAAATTCTCAGGCACTTTGATGACCAGACTTTTGCCGATGTTTTCCGGGAACTCCCGACTGCCTTCCAGGTGGACACCAGCGAACTGCTCGATCAAAAGGATCTGGCAAAGCTTATCATGCGGCTGGACCCGGACGACCGTGTCGACCTGCTGAAAGCCATCCCGCAGGAGCGGTTCGAGTCGGTCATGCCGATTCTCGCCCAGCGGGAACGCGAAAACATTAAACAGCTGGCCCAGTATGCCGAAGGTACCGCCGGCTCCATCATGACAACGCAGTACATTGCGTTGAATCAGGATTTGACTGTTCGGGAAGCGCTGGAACGAATTCGGCTTGAAGGCTCGGAAGCCAAGACCGTCTACACCATTTTTGCCATTGACAAAGATAGAAAGCTCAAAGGCACGGTATCGCTCGGCGAGCTCATCCTGGCGGCTCCTTCAAAAAAGCTGTCAGAAATCATGGATACGCAGGTGCAGAGCGTTTACGCGCTCAATGATCGGGAAGACGCGGTTTATAAGTTTTCCCGATACGACCTCGTCGCGCTGCCAGTTGTAGACAGCGATGAAGTCCTGGTGGGAATCATCACCCATGACGATGTGATCGATGTCATCGAGCAGGAACGGACAGAAGATATCGAACGCTTCATGGCAATCACCGGAAAGCATGAAAACACCGCATACCTGCATACTTCAATCTGGTCGCATTTCAAACACCGGGTTGGCTGGCTCATCATTCTCGCCGTCATGGGCCTGATTTCCGGAGCTGTCCTCCAATCATTCCAAGACACTCTGACCAGCCTCATGATACTTGCGTTTTACATGCCGATGCTGGCAGACACAGGCGGCAACACCGGCAGTCAGTCCGCCACTGTAATTGTCCGGGCGCTAGCCCTGAAGGAAATCACGCCTGGCGACGCTTTCAAAGTATTATGGAAAGAATTGCGGGTAGCGCTTCTTCTGGGACTGGTGCTGGCCGTCCTCGCTTTTGCGCGAGTCCTTTTTACCGGCAGTCATGTTCCCATGCCGGGAACCATCAACATCCTCGATATTGGAACCGCCATCGCAATCGCGCTTGGCATCCAGGTTGTATCAGCTACCATCATCGGAGCGCTGCTGCCGCTGGGAGCCGCCGCCCTCGGCGCTGACCCCGCTTTAATCGCAAGCCCGGCGCTGACCACCATCGTGGACATCAC
>CAZZJJ010000083.1:0-6569 GCA_964654405.1 uncultured Treponemataceae bacterium | reverse complement strand
AGTAATTGTCTCATCAGCAACTATCAATGCTGAGGTTTTCTCTGAATATTTCGGAGAATGCCCTATTGTCAAAATTGAAACCCAAACTTATCCCGTAACTGTTATCTATGATCCCATAGTCGATCGTGCTGAGCAAAATAAGGAAGCAGAATCCAATGTCCTGCGGTATAGCGATGAAGCTTTATATGAGAAAATTCATGCAGTGCTGCTGCGAACACTTGAAAATCGAGACGAAGGAGAAAGAGGAGACATTCTCATTTTTCTTCCTGGTGAAAAAACAATAAAAGGCTGTATGGTACGCCTTGCCGCAAGCCCCATCTATCCGCGACTGCACCTGGTGCCACTGTATGCCCGTCTTGGAAAGGATGAGCAGGAAAGGGTTTTCGATCCCGCTCCTGAAGATAAAATAAAGGTTATTCTTGCGACGAATATCGCGGAAACGAGTGTCACCATAGATGGTGTAACAGTCGTCATCGATTCGGGTCTAGCCAAATTGAATTATTACAATCCAAGAACCTTTACATCCAGCCTGATAGAAGCGCCGATAGCCAAAGCCTCCAGTAATCAGCGCAAAGGAAGAGCCGGGAGAACCGCTCCCGGTGTCTGTTACCGGCTCTATGCGAGAAAGGATTTTGAAAGCAGACCGCTCTTTACAACCGAAGAAATCTATAGAACCGATCTCTCGGAAGTCGTTCTGCGGATGGCGGAGCTGGGCATAACCGATTTTGAAAATTTCGACTTCATATCGAAACCGCCGAAAAGCGGTATTGCCGGCGCCATAGATGTCTTAAACCTGCTTGATTCGCTGAACCCCGACAGAACGCTCTCATCTACCGGACAGATGATGTGCGCGTTCCCGCTTTTGCCAAGACTTTCAAGGATGATAGTTGAAGCGATTATGAAATACCCGGAAGTCCTGCATGAAGTGCTGGTCGCTGCTGCCTTCCTTTCTACCATGAGCCCGTATGTTCTGCCTCCTGGACAGGAGCTTGAGGCGCGCAGCGCTCATCATGCGTTCAGGGATCCAATGGGAGATTTCATTACCTACCTCAGACTTTTTGAAGCGTTTTCAGCTGCGCCCAATAAAACCAAATTCTGTGAAAAGAATTATCTGGATGAGCGGACCATGTTTGAAATCGTGCGTATTCGCGAACAGCTCGAAATAATTGTTTCAGATATGGGGGTTCCCATTTTGCGCGGCGGTTCGAAATTCGACTATCTATGCGCGGTCAGCAGGGGGCTGATACAATTTGTCTGTGCGCGGCAGGAGCGAGGTCTGTTCCGCTCCCTGACTGCGGAAAAGATTCAGATACATCCGGGTTCCGCCATGTACCGGGAAAACCCTGAATTCATTGTAGCTGGCGAAATTGTAAGAACAACAAGAATGTATGCAATGTCCGTTTCTCCGCTTCCGAGGGAAATTCTGCAGAAAATATCACCAGTACTGGCTTCACGGCTTCTGGCCATAGCGCCATCTGGCAGAAAAGAAGAACGGACGGGCACTAAAAAACCAGCAAAGCGTTCTGCTGAAATTATGAGAGGCATACCTGCAAAGGCTCTTGCTGATACATCCGCTTCCCGCGATTTTACAAACCAGATAAAAATCGGTTCGCAGGTATTCGACATAAAGCCGGCAGCAGGAAAGCGAAAAAAAGTCATACTCGATTGGGCTAAATTCAAACTTGTAATCCCAGAACTCGACCGTGACGCTGGAGATGGATTCAAAGGCCTGCTCGGTTGTGTTTATTTTAATGGCTACTCTTTGCTGGATAATGAAAAACTGGCAACAATTATTAAAATCGGCTCATGGCTTTCACTTGACGCTGATTTTGGAAAAGCCTGGCCTCGCGGGGGTAACTTTGAGACCGTCAACCAGGACGGCTCGGTCAATGCCGAAGGTTTTCAAAATCTGGCGAATCATCTGCACCATGTTTTCCAGGTAGTACCTGCGAAAAAGAATGAAAAATCTCTTGGCTTTGTCACCCTGTTTACCGACGGAAACGGAAATTTTTGGTTCAAAATTTCGCGAGGCTTCCATACAGCGCTCAATGAGAGCCTTTCAAGCCTGGAAAGTCTTGCCGATATTGCGAGCAAAGATTCAGTCTCAGCGGCAGAGCGCGAAAAAGTTGGAGCGCTTTACAGAAGGCTTTCAGCGTTTTTTGATGAATAATCCGCGAAATCTGCGAGAAAACGCTGCTGATACACGCGCAATTTAAAGTTGGTCTTACAAAATGCATCTGCATGCAGCTTTAATTTCCCGTGCGGAGAAAATACAATTCCCAGGCAGCTTTTTCGATGCCTGCGGTTTTCGCCCGTTTTTCAAATTTTGTCTCGGGTCGCCACGCTTGACGGGGTGCGAATCCCTCGAAAGGATTGCGCAGTTGAGAATTTTCAGACAGGACTGACAAGCTGGCAAGCGCGTATTCTTCGACATCGGTGACAAAATAGAAATATCCGCCCGGCGCCAGTTTCGAAGCGAACAGGCTGACCAGTTCAGGACGAACGATCCGGCGCTTGTGATGGCGCTTTTTCGGCCATGGATCAGGGTAGAAAAGATGAATTCCTGCCAGTGAAGCATCAGGGATCATGTTCTCAAAAACCTCTACTGCGTCATGCTGGATAATCTTTAGGTTTTTAATTTCATGATTCGCTATTTCCATGACAAGCCGGCCTACGCCGGGTGTATGGACTTCGATGCCCAGATAGTTGAATTCAGGATGCTGGATTGCAATCTGCCAGGTAGCCTGGCCCATCCCAAAGCCAATTTCTGCTACGAGCGGTTTTTCCTCATTAAAAAAACGCTCGAAATCGGTCTTTTGATTCGAATACGGAATAATAAAGCTTGGCCTATGGAGCTCAAGCGCACGCTTCTGAGCATCGGTCATGCGCCCCGCGCGAACGACAAATGTCCTGATTGGATGTGTATCAGCCATTGTCCTGACCGCTTTCCCTATTAAGGCTGGCAAGCTGTTCCTTTAAAAAGCTGACAAGCCCCTCTCGTGATTTGAAACTTCTGGTTTCTCGATTGGCGAGTATCCGCAGCGGAATTTCATTGGCATCCAGCGCTTTGCAATCCAGCAGAACCATCCAGGGTATTTTCTTTTTTTCCGCGAAGGCAAACTGAACCGGGAGTTTTTTTGCTTCCGGATAGACTTCAACCGAAATCCCGTGAATGCGCAATTCCATTGCGAGTGCATGATAGTCGGCGAAAAGCGCTTCATCCAGAGCACCTATGAGAACGGCGGGGCAGGGTTGCTGCGATTTTTGCGCCTCAATTGTTTCAAGTGCTGCTATCAGACGATCCAGCCCGACACTGGCACCGACGCCAGGCAATTTTCGGTCAGTGTAGAGATTGGCAAGCTCATTGTAACGGCCGCCCGAACATACCGAGCCGATTTCTGGCATTTTCCCCAGAGATGTTTCAAAAACAATGCCCGTATAGTAGTCGAGTCCACGGGTAATGCTGGGATCGAGCTGAATGCAGTCTGCAAAACCCGCCTTTTTCACAATAGCATAAACAGCGTTAATCCGCTGATAAGCCTCATCGGCGAGTGGGTCATCAGCTGCACATAAAGCACGCATCTTATTCAAAGTTTCTTGAAATTCCACTTCCGGATGTATGAAATATAATATTTCATCTGCAGTCTTTTCATCAGATTCGGCAACTAGAAGTTCACGAGTCGCCTGAACTCCGATTTTTTCGAGCTTATCGACTGTTCTCAATATCGAAGATGATTTTTCCGACATGCCCTTGTTTTCGAGAAAACGATTAAAAAGCCCGCGATGATTTATTCTGACCATGAATCCGCCGATATCGAGCGATTTCAGCGCTGTAATAATCGTAAGCACGATGTCAGCATCAGCTGAAGCTGAATCCGTACCGACGATATCGAAATCGCACTGCATGAACTCGCGATATCTTCCCCGCTGGGTGTTTTCGCCTCTCCAGACTTTGGCTATATGATAGCGGCGGAAGGGCAGGTACAATTCCTCAACATGCTGGGCCATAAACCGGGCAAAAGGAACCGTCAAATCAAATCTCATGGCGACATCGCGGTCCCCGTGATCCTTGAAGCGGTACACTTGCTTGTCGGTTTCACCGCCGCCTTTGCCAAGCAGAATTTCAGCGTATTCTAAGACCGGTGTATCGATGGGAACGAATCCGAAATGAGAAAAAGCGGTTTCAAGTTTTTGAATCAGCTTTTTTCGTTGGATCTCGGCTGTGGGAAGATAATCTCGAAAGCCTTTTAAAACGCGCGGTTCTATGTAAGCGGGCATGGTTCCTCCAATATGGGCTTATCTGGCATTATGAGAAAAAGAGCCATTCTTTGCAACTGTCCCGAACCTTGTATATTTTTCGCTTATTCAGACTGTCATCGCTGTTCACCGATTGCACAAAGAATAGAAAATGTGCTATAAAACAAAGCCCTCTTTATCCAGTCCGGCGCAAGCCTGAGATTGAATCAAATCCTGCCCGTATGGGCAGATACGTCCACAGGGAGGAATACATGAGACAATACGAACTTGTCGTTATCCTGCCATCGGAAGAAGAACCCTTCCGAAAAGCCAAAGAGTCCGTAACTGCTGAAATCGCGCAGTTCGGAGCCGCAGAAGTAAAAGAAGAAGACATGGGTGACCGGCCGCTTGCCTATCCAATCCGGAAGAAAGAGCGCGGACATTACATGCTCTACAAATTCAATCTTGAACCCAACAAAGTCATTCCGATGGAACGCGCGTTCAAGCTGAACACCAACATTCTCAAGTATCTGTTGGTCAAGGTAGAGTCATAACTCACCAGGAGGGCTTATGCGTGATATCAATGTTGTCGTGTTGATTGGCAACCTTACCCGGGACGCTGAACTGAAATATGTAAAAAACGGAACAGCGATCGTTCATTTCAGCATTGCGGTCACCAGAACCCGGAAGCAGAATGACGAATGGGTCGATGAGCCGAATTTCTTCGATATCGACTACTTTGGCAAAGGCGCTGAATCAATTTCCAAATATCTGCTGAAAGGTCGGATGGTCGGTGTCGAGGGGGAACTTCGGCAGGACCGTTGGGAGCAGGACGGGCAGGCGCGCAGCAAGGTGTCGATTGTTGCCAGCAATGTAAAGCTTTTAGGCTCGAATCCCGGCAGCGCAGGCGGCGGATACGCAAAGCCAAGAACAGAAAATTCATCATCCCCATCCAAAGCTCCGGCACAGTCGGAACAGCCAGATACGGCCGGTTTTGATGATGATATCCCATTTTGAGACAATAGAAAGACAAGGAGAATAACAGTATGTCTGATTCAAGAGATATGATGGAAGCACGAGCTGGAAGAGGCGACTCTGACCAGGGAGACGGACGCAAAGACCAGGACGATCGCAATGGCGGAGTCCGGAAAGGCAGAGGATTTTTCAAGAAGAAAGTCTGCAAATTCTGCACCCAGAAATCCAAAATTGATTACAAAGACGCAGATACGCTCCGGCGCTTCACGACTGAACGCGGAAAAATCCTGCCGCGCAGAATTACCGGTACTTGCTCAAAGCACCAGAGAAGCCTTGCTGTCAATATCAAGCGCGCACGTGCGTTGGCTCTGCTGCCCTATGTTTTAAAATAATCAAGGCGAGAGAACAGGGCATGGAAAACAGAAACAGAACAATAATCCAGAATCAGATTCTCATTGATTCTGTCCCGGGACTTGTTTCGGGAGTTCTGTATCTTTCCTATATCCTGTCGTTCGCTTTTCTTGTTCCAATCCAATATTCATTTGCTTCCAAAGGAAGAAAGCCCGGTCTCATTACCGTTGCGACAGCCTTTGCGATAATTGTTTTCGGTCAGCTTGGACGAATGATTTCTTCTGGAATAGCATCATTCGGGTTGGTCGCTTCAGCGGTTCTTCCGCCAGCGCTTTTTCTCGTATCCATGATCTACATCAATGGAGAATACCAAGCAAAAAAGCAGAGCCGGCGGCTCTTGCTCGCCGCGATCATCCTGTCGCTGATTTCAGCTCCCTTTGTGTATCTCGCGGTAACCAATCACGAGGTGCTGGAATCCTTGACATCAATGGCAGTCGCTACGCTTGGCGGCGGCTCGATGAGCGAAGAGCTGAGCACAAACGCCAGGCTGGCAGTGCAGGCTGCAACAGCGACAATTTCTTCGGCTTTTTCAGCCTTTATTCTTTGGATCCTTGCTGTGTCATATTGGCTTGGAAATCGATATGCTTCGCGAATACGAATGAGGCATGAAGTCAGCCTTGAGGCTGCAAAGTCTCAAACGACATTGGCGCTGGCGGACATCAGAGTCCCTGTGACGCTGCTGTGGCCGACGCTCATCGTCTGGGCTTCTCTTTTTGCTATCATTGTTACCAAAACAGGCGGCATCATTTCTGCGGTAATTACCAATGCTTCGCTGTTTCTCGGTTCCCTGTACGCAATACAGGGCATCGCGATTTTGTCATATCTCGCGAATCATAGTCGAGTTTTTTTCTTTATCAAGGTATTGTTGCCCTTGCTGTTTTTATTCTCTTTTCTGAATCCGACAGTCGGGACAATTATTTTGATTGCATTGCCTGTACTGGGCATTA
>CAZZJJ010000082.1:0-6570 GCA_964654405.1 uncultured Treponemataceae bacterium | reverse complement strand
TGCCATAGTCTGCGCAACTTCATCATCGATCGCCTGCTGAAGTCTGTCGATTTCAGCATCTTCTTCTTTGATGAGCTTGACAATTTCCTTATCGCCCTGCCGAAGCGCGAATCGCGATTTTTCAAGCGCTTCTTTTACTTTGATTGACATACTCAGGAAAAGCTCATTCAAATGGTCTATTTTAATTTTCAGGCTCATGCTCTGCATTGCGTTTATCCCCCTGTCTGTTCTCAGCCGAACCGGCCGGTAATATACCGCTCTGTTCTCTCATCTTCCGGACTCACGAAGAGCCGGTTGGTCGGCGCGTATTCGACTAAGTCTCCTGTGAGCATGAAAGCGGTCATTTCAGATATCCGGCCTGCTTGCTGCATATTATGAGTGACAATGATAATGGTATATCGCTGTTTCAAGTCATGGATCAGGTTTTCAATGCTTGCGGTGGAAATTGGGTCGAGGGCGCTGGTGGGCTCGTCCATCAAAATGATTTCGGGCTTAAGCGCAATAGAGCGGGCAATGCAGAGCCGCTGCTGCTGGCCTCCGGACAGAGAAAGCGCGCTTTTTTTCAATTTATCCTTGACTTCATCCCAGAGCGCGGCCTGCCTTAGGCTCGATTCTACAAGATCATCAAGGTTGTCGCTGAGCCCGTGAATCCGCGCAGCCCAGGCAATATTTTCGTAAATGCTTTTAGGGAAAGGATTTGGCTTTTGGAAAACCATGCCGATGTGCCGTCTGACCGTGACCGGGTCAACATTGGGATCATAAATGTTTTTGGAATGGAAAAGCACTTCGCCAGTCGTCTTGGTTCCGGGAATGAGCTCATTCATTCGATTTAAAGCACGGAGCGCTGTGCTCTTTCCGCATCCTGACGGCCCGATAATCGCTGTCACAGCCTGTCGGGGCACTGAAAAACTGATGTTTTTTACTGCCTGGACGCCATCCCGATATTCGACAACCAGATTTTTGACCTCCAGCGCCACATGATCCGAGACGAATTGCGGAAGCACCGTGGCTACCCCGCTTGTATTACCATATTCCATGCTTTTCACGCTCGCTTTTACCCTCTTTGCGTTTTCAATTCCATCCTAGAATTAATACATCCAGAAAGCGTATTCAAGGCTTTTTCAGGACTGAATGAACCATAAGGCAAAATAACCAGATGGTTACGATATAAAATTAGAACTTGAAGATAAAGTTTCGGTGTGGAAATTGTTAAAATATTGTTAATTAAAATAGTATCCAGCGTTCATGAATGATGTTTGAAATTCTGTGATGCCGAATAGCATACTATCAAAAAGGGCGGCCTTCATGACAGCCGCCCTACATGTATACACAGAGAGAACCCTATTTGCCAAGCATCTTCTGAGGAAGCCAGGTGATGATTTCAGGGAAAATTGTCAATAAAACCAAAGCAATCATCACAAGACCTACAAAAGGCAAAACCCCGCGAATAATATCCTTCATTGTAATTCCCAGTTCTGGCGGCGCTGAGCCTTTTAAGACAAAAATCGACATAGCCATCGGCGGGGTCATGAAGGCCATTTGAAGATTGACGCAGACCATCAGACCAGCCCAGAGGGGATCAAATCCAAGCTTGACAAAAATGGGAGAGAATACTGGAACAATGATAAACACAATTCCAATCCATTCGATGAACATGCCAAGAAAGAAGACTATCAGCATGATTACTGCGAAAGATACCCATTTCCCGCCCGGGACTGAAAGGATCAGTTTTGCGACAACATCACCGGCTCCCGCGCTCATGAAAATACCGACAAAGGCATAGGACATGGCTGCGATCATGACGACAAAAGCGCTGACCCGAAGTGTTTCAATAGCCGCCTTTTTTAGCAGCTCAAGGCTGAATTTCCTGTAGATGATCGCAAGGATGATTGAAGCCAGACATCCTATTGCCGCTGCTTCGGTCGGAGGGGCAAGCCCCGCGAAAATCGTACCCAGTACTGCAAAAATGAGTACAATTGTCGGCAGCAGGGATTTTACGAGGCCCCAGAGTCTTTTTACGGTAAAAGGACTCATTTCCTCTTTTGGTATTGACGGACCAAGCTGTGGATTTCTATAGCATCGAATGCCAACATAAAGAAGATACAAAGCTGAAAGCAAGAGTCCAGGGAAAAAGGCTCCGATCATCATTTGTCCGATGGAAAGACCAGCCTGGGGTGCGTAGACAACCAGCATAATGCTTGGCGGAATCAGAATGCCGAGAGTTCCTGCGGCAATGACTGAGCCTGAAGCAAGAGCCTTGTCATAGCCTTTTGTGACCATCGGCTTCAGGGCCATCATGGTGAGGATGGTGACAGAGGCGGCGATGACACCAAGGCATGTGGCAAGAATTGTTCCAAAGATAATGGTTACAATTGCAAGCCCGCCCTTGAGGCTCCCAAGCGTTTCATAAAGATTGTCATACAGCTCTTTGGTTGCACCCGAGTGCTGCAGAATAACCCCCATGAAGGTGAAAAGCGGCACCGCCAAATAGGGATAATTCAAGGATAGATCATAAAATCGTGTATAAAGAATATGGAATGTCGTATTTGGCCCGAACACCAGCAATCCGGTCCCCAGTGCGACGCTTCCGATCACGAAAGCTATTGGATATCCCGTTAATATCAGAATAAAAAGACCTCCCAACATGAGGAAGGTGATTGTCTGAGCGCTTAATTCAATCAATTTTCTCTCCTCGTATCAGGAAGTAGAGATCCTTTGCGAAATTTGCGATCCCCTGAATGAAAAGCAAAAATATGCCAATTACGAACAGGATTCTATATGGATAGGCAGGAGGATACCAAAAGCTGGTAAACATTACTTCATTGACCCTGACCGCTTTGATTGCCCAATTGATTCCCATATAGAGTAACATTCCAATCAGCGGAAAGAAGAAGAGGAGGGCCGCAATCACATTCACAAGTGATCGGGTTCGAGGTTTCAGCATGTTGAAGAAGATATCTACCCGCGTGTGTGCCTCATGCGCATGGTCATAGGAGGCTCCCAGCAGATACAATGCTCCGCCAGACATGCACAACATGTCATAGGCCCAATCACTGGGCGCGTTGAAAAAATGGCGAGTGATGGTATCATATGCACCGATAACAACGAGTGCAACCGCAGCCCATTTTCCTATCTGCCCTGACTTTTCACTGATTGTATCAATGGTTTTCACAATTTTTTTCAGCGCACCCATATTGCCTCCTCTATTTCATGGAATCGTAGGCAATCCCATAGTTTTTCATGGAGTTGTAGATTTCGGCAAAAATTGGTTTTTCCTTTTTGCTCTTCTCGGTATAGAATTCATCCGCCGCTTTTGCTACCGCGTCTTCAACTTCTTTGGGGAGCCGGTATACTTCGCAGCCAGCGTCCTTGAATTTCTGCAAGGCCTTAATTGATTCAGCAATGAGATATTCATGTTGTTTCTGGGTATAACTGGAAATTACTTCCTGAACGATAACCTGGATATCTTCCGGCAATTTTTCGAACGCGGTTTTATTGACAAAAAACACCTGCGGATCGCTCGGGGCGCGGATGGGAGAAAGAATGACATATTTAGCTACTTCGTTGAAATGCATGTTCCAGTTTGAAGCGAGCGTGCTGTACTCGAACGCGTCGATGACATTTCTCTGCATTGATTCATAAACATCACCGCCGTTTATGATAACTACTGAGGCGCCAAGTTTTTTCATGACTTCGCCGCCGTCGCCCATTGCTCTGATGCGCAGCCCTTTGATGTCAGATACCTTGGTAATCTTCACTTTTGAATGAAGGAAGACTTCCTCCGGGAGCGGCGAAAGAGCTCCGGGGAATGTCATGACGTTGTAACCTGCCATCATTTTATTCATCAGATCTGCGCCGCCGCCGTAATCGAACCAGCTTCGCAATACTTCATTTGCAAGAGCTCCGGGCCGCGAACTGATAAGTCCCGCTGCTGGCCACTTGTCCAGGTTGTACATCGGGCAAGTGTACGCCATTTGCAGAACATTCTCATTGACTGCATCAAGCTCCTTGTATGCGGGTACTATGGAACCGCCTACAAACGGTTTAATCTCCAGCCTTCCGCCTGTAGCCTTGGTAATGGCTTTGCAGACTTCATCGTGGAAAATCTGGGATGGATCCGATGCAGGTCCGTGACCGGATGATTTCCACACAATCTTTGTCTGCGCCATTGCCATTGGCAATACCGCGAGCAAGAGAACCAGCAAAACAACGGCTTTCCGTGTTTTCATTTTTTGCCTCCCTGAAAAATATTTGCCTTATCAGCAGATCAACTGCTGTACCAGCCACTATAGAATGATGGCGTGACCCGTCGTATTCCTGAAAAATGAAGCCGCAGATCTTTCCAGTTCCTGTGTCCCTTTTTTGCCAGTGCAATGAGAGACTCCCAAAGCGCCGAAATTCGAGTCTGAAAAATATTGAATGGACTTTGCCAGGCTCCTGTCGGATGCTTCAACCAGATGAGTTCCGCCGAGAACGCCGTAGATTGGACCGGGCAAGCGCGAAGCGGCTGCATCAAGCATGTTTTTTATACCCGGATGGGAACAGCCGACCAGAATAATGAAGCCTTTGTCAGTTTCGACAGCAAGGCTTATTTCATCAGAAAAATCATCAGGAATGAGGGTTGTTCCAGTATCCAGAACGAATCGCGGATTGATTGTTTCATCCGGATATTTTCTTTCAAATGCTGTAAGAGCAAAAATGCCAGGCAGGATTTTTTCCAAGGGGCTGGAAATAATTCTTATTGGAATACAATTATCCTTGAGGAATTGTTCATCGAAATCATTCCCGAGGAATTCAAACGATTTGCCATCGGTTGCGTATTTTTTTCTGAAAAATCCATTTCCTGCAACAAAGGTAAATGATGAATTGATAGCAAGAAGGCTTCGCAGTCCGCCAGAATGATCATAATGACCATGACTGATTACCACCTGTGAAACATCGGACAAATCCTTGCCAAGTTTTTCTGCATTATAGATAAAAGCTTCGCTCTGGCCAGTGTCGAAAAGGATTTTTTCTCCATTTTTCTCAATCAGGAAAGAAATGCCATGTTCCGATTTTAAAGAGAGGTGTTCACCAGGCGAATTTTCAATCAAGGTAGTAATGATGGTACGCATTTTACCTGCTCTCCATGAAACTGATGATGTCATGCCGTGCATTCTCAAGATGGTGCGTCATGTGCTGCTCAGCCTTTTGAGGGCTGTGCTCTTGAATTGCCTGCGCAATAGATAAATGCTCATGAACTGTCTTTTCAATTCTCCCGGGAACATTAAGGCTTGAAATCCATCCGACAGGAAGAGATTTTGCCATTGTCTTCATTAAAATTGAAAGCGTTCTGTTTTTTGTGCTTTTTGCTATTTCATTATGGAATTGCTCATCAATCTGAATCAATTCGGGGATATTGTTTGAAGGCGCTTTTTCAGCAAACTCGGCACATACTTTTAGAATGCCTGAAATATCTGAATCCAGTGCCTTGATCCCCGCATAATAGGCTGCTTTCGGTTCAAGCATGAGCCTGACTTCAAAGTGCTCAAGTATTGAATTTCTATTTACTTTCAGCCAGCTGATAAAACCTTCGTTCTCATGCGTTTCCGCTGATGCTATGAAAATCCCTCGCCCATGCTGGACAGTTATTCGCCCAAGAGCCTCCATAGAACGGAGCGCTTCGCGAACTGAAGTCCTGCTGACACCCAATTCCTTACAAAGTTGATTTTCAGAATAAAATTTGTCGCCTGGATGAAAGTTGTTTTTTTGAATAATTTTCAAGATTTCGTCAAAGACAATTTCAGAAACGCGTTCCGTTCTGATTTTTGGCATCGCTTATCCTCGTCTTAATCTCTGACTTGTCAGACATCATACAAGTATATGTTGAGTATAGGGCATATTCCAAAGCTGTCAAGGATTATTTTATGCTTTTGCATAAAATAAATAGAGAAGATTTTAGATTGATCGGTTTTTATTGGCACTGATTAAAAGCACAAATTTAAAGAAACGAGCCAACCATTCAGCCCTTCAGCATCTTTCGTATATCGCTTACCCGCTCAATGCCTTTCCGCTGCATCCATGTCTGGATACCTTCTAGGATTTTGTGCGGCGCTTGCGGGTCGCTGAACAGGGCTGTTCCAACCTGGACAGCGCATGCGCCTGCCAGGAGGTATTCAAGAGCGTCCGATGCGGAAGCGATGCCGCCCAGGCCAATAACCGGAATGGAAACAGCTTTTGCGATTTTCCAGACTGCCGCGACTCCGACAGGCCGAATGGCAGGTCCGGAAAGGCCGCCTGTTCCCATCGCAATGAAAGGTTTGCACGTTTCAGTATCGATGGCCATACCCACAAGCGTGTTGATACAGGAAACAGCATCGGCGCCGCCAGCTTCAGCCGCCATTGCTATTGCAGCAATATCGGTCACATTGGGGCTTAATTTGATAATGAGAGGCCGTTTGGTAAGCAAGCGAAGTCGACCGGTCAGTGACTTTACCTGCTGGGGATTGGTGCCGAAAGCCATGCCGCCATGCTTCACATTCGGGCAGGAAATATTGATTTCGTAGGCGTCCACGCCTGTTTTCCGCCCTT
>CAZZJJ010000081.1:0-6595 GCA_964654405.1 uncultured Treponemataceae bacterium | reverse complement strand
CTGCATCGGGCAATGCAAAACTCGCTGATTGCTTCTTGTCATGATATTTCCGATGGCGGTTTACTCATAGCGATTGCGGAAGTGTGTATCGCTGGAGAGCGGGGAGCTTCAATTTCGCTTGAAAAATTGAAGCTTTCCGGATCAGCCTGGGACATAGCGTTGACGCTTTTTGGTGAGACGAATGGCAGTCTTGTTGTGGAAGTCAGGCGGGAAAAGGAAGAGGATTTCTTGAAGGAAATGGGTGAAAATGAATGCGTAAAAATCGGCACAGTCGGAAAATCAAATCAAAACCTTGACCTCAGAATCACGAGCCAGACGCTCCTGAGCTTTTCTCTTGATGCAATGAAAACCGCCTTTCATGTTCAGAGTATCGCGGGAGGTGTTCGATGAAACCCAAGGCACTCATTCTGCACGCGGCTGGCATCAACCGTGACAATGATGTATGCCAGGCGCTTTCTCTCGCTGGGGCCGATCCGCATATTGTGCATGTCAATCAGCTTAAAACTGAAAAGAAGCTATTTGCCAATTTCCAGATGCTTATCATTCCTGGCGGATTTTCCTATGGCGATGCGCTCGGCGCTGGCAAGTTATTCGCGCTCGATATTGCCTCCTATTTCAAAGAAGAAGCAAGTGCTTTCATAGCATCCGGGAAACCTGTCATGGGAATCTGCAATGGATTTCAAACCCTTGTGAAATCAGGCCTTCTGCCAGGCGGTGAAAGCGGAACCCAGAAATCCTGCACGCTGACGCACAATGAACGCAATCGTTTTGAATGCCGTTGGGTCAGCTTGTCGCTCCCAAAAAGCTCCTGTATCTGGACGGGAGGAATAACGCGTATTGTACGTTGTCCGGTAGCTCATGGCGAAGGTCGTTTTCTGACAGCCGATAATGCGGTGCTGCAAAACTTGCGAAACCGAGGCCAGGTTGCGCTGACTTATGTGCAATCGAACGGCGCCCCCGCTGAAGGAAAATATCCTGATAATCCCAATGGTTCCATTTTTGATATCGCGGGGATTTGCAACGAAGCTGGGAATATTCTGGGTCTCATGCCGCATCCTGAAAATAATATTTTCGAAGGAAGAAATGGCAGTGATGGCTCTGGTTTGCTGATTTTTGAAAATGGTGTCCGTTATGCGGCACAAATTTGATTTCAGGAGGGAATGATAATGGTCGATCAC
This sequence comes from uncultured Treponemataceae bacterium, assembly GCA_964654405.1. GTDB lineage: Bacteria > Spirochaetota > Spirochaetia > Treponematales > Rectinemataceae > JAJTBL01. Next base: position 5,417 of record CAZZJJ010000081.1, on the reverse strand, counting down.
GAAGTTGTTGAAACAGCACTTCACCAGCCATTTAAAGGGCTTATGAGCTCGAAAAGCGAAGTGCTTTCCGGCAAAGTTCGGGACTGGTATTCACTACCCGGCAAGCAAAGGCTCCTGGTTACGACAGACCGGCTCTCAGCTTTTGACAGAAATCTCGGGTTCATCCCTTGGAAAGGCCAGGTGCTGAATCAGCTGTCAGCATGGTGGAATGAAAAGACACAGGATATTGTTCCGAACCACCTCATTTCGATGCCTGATCCGAACGCTTCGCTGGTTCATGAAGTAGCGCCGATACCGGTTGAAGTCATTGTGCGCGGCTATATTACCGGTGTTACAGAGACTGCACTGTGGTATCGATATTCTTTGGGCGAGCGTCATATCTATGGATATGATTTTCCAGAAGGACTAGTGAAAAACCAGAAATTACCGAAGCCCATTGTCACCCCGACAACCAAGGGCGGAGCAACTGGCCATGATGAGCGGCTTACTTGTTCGGAAATTGTTGAGAAAGGAATTGTTGAACCTGGATTGTGGAAGCAAATTGAAGATACAGCTTTCGCGTTATTCGAACGAGGACGCGAACTGGCTGAAAAGGCCGGACTCATTCTTGTTGATACAAAATATGAATTCGGCCTTGATGATGAAGGGCGGCTTCTTTTAATCGATGAAATTCATACCCCGGATTCTTCTCGGTTCTGGAAGAAGTCGAGCTATGAAGATCGCCTGAGCAAAGGCTTAGAGCCTGAATCATTCGACAAGGAATTCATCCGTCTCGAATACGCAAAAATGGGATACCGGGGCGAGGGTGAAATTCCGCAAATGCCTGATGAGCTATGGGTTACTGCGAGTATGTTCTATCAAAGCGCGTTCGAGATGCTGACTGGAAATACTTTCCTTCCCGGAGAATATCCGGTTGAACCGCGGCTGATGAGAAATCTTCAAAAGGCAGGAATAAGCGTATGAAATCATGCAAAGCAATTATTTTGATGGGCTCCAGATCTGACATGCCGCATGCGGAGAAAATCGCGGAAAAGCTGGATCGGTTTGGTGTGCCATATGTTTTTAGAATAGGCTCAGCGCATAAAGTACCACTCTATGTTCTGGATATAATACACGAAGCGGAAAACGAAAGCCAGGATATTGTCTTTATTACGATTGCCGGGCTTTCAAATGCCCTGTCGGGTATGGTGGACTGGGCAACACGATTCCCGGTTATCGCCTGTCCTCCGCCGCCAGCCGCTTTCGCTGGATCTGATATTTTTTCAAGCCTGCAGATGCCGCCAGGAGTTGCACCTGCTGTAATCCTTGATCCTCTGAACGCAGCGCTTTTTGCCGCAAAAATATTAAGCTTTTCCAGTCCTGACATCGCCCTAGCGATCAGGAGCTATCGTGAAGAGCAGCAGGCAAAACTGCTCAATGACGATGCTGAGACCAGACAGAAACGCAATGGGTCCAATTGATTTTTACACAGGCTCGCGCGAAGAATGCGGTATCATAGCCGTATATGATCCGCAGAGCGAAGCTGCAAGAACCGCTTTCTATGGGCTTTTTGCGCTTCAGCACCGGGGGCAGGAGGCGGCGGGCATTGCTTCCTATAATGAAAGAATGGTGCACCTCAAGAAAGATATCGGTCTCGTTTCACAGGTTTTTTCTGAGGAAGACATCAGGAAATTGCCAGGGAAGCTTGTTATCGGCCATAACCGGTATTCAACAACCGGTCTTCCCAGCGCTAAAAACGCCCAGCCTTTTGTCGTCACTGGGAAATACGGCCCCATAGGAATAGCGCACAACGGCAACATTGTAAATGCACAAGAGCTTCGGCGGGAGCTGTTAGATAAGGGGATTGGTCTCACATCAACAAGCGACACGGAACTCATGCTTATGTCGCTCGGTCTTGCGAGCGGCAAAACCTGGGTGCAAAGAATCAGAAATGCCATAAAAAAGTGGATTGGCGCTTTTTCCTTCGTCCTGCTGACTGAAGAAGGTTTTTATGCTGTCCGTGATCCCTGGGGTTTCCGGCCTCTGTCATACGGGAAGACAGCTGACAGCGCTTTCGTTGCCGCGTCTGAAACCTGCGCACTGAGCACGCTCGGCTGTTCTGAATATTTCGAAATTCCTGCAGGCGCAATTCTGTTCTGCTCGAATAGCGGCGAATTCGAAGTGATTGATTCGGGTTTAAAAAAGAAACCCAGCGCCTGCCTTTTTGAGTATATCTATTTTTCAAGGCCGGACAGCATATGGAATGGCTTGAGTATTCACCTTGTCCGAAGAAAATTCGGTGAAGAACTCGCGAAGGTCGCACCGGTCGACGCTGACATGGTCATTCCAGTTCCCGACTCTTCCATTTCGGCAGCAATTGGCTATGCGCATGAATCTAGAATTCCCTATGGTGAAGCATTTGTAAAAAATCGATACATCGGCCGAACATTCATAGAACCGACAACGACGCTCAGACAGAAAGGGGTTCGGATGAAATTCAATGTGCTGAAAGACTCGGTTGAAGGCAAGCGCGTGATTGTCATTGATGACTCGATTGTGCGCGGCAATACAATCAAGCCGCTTGTAACCCTTTTGCGCAATGCGGGAGCTCGCGAAGTTCATGTTCGCGTCGCAAGTCCGCCGGTTAAATACCCTTGCAGAATGGGCGTCGATATGGGTGAAAGCGAAGATCTGGTTGCCAATCGTCTGGATGCGCAAGAACTGGCGCGCTGGAGCGGGGCTGCTTCGCTCGCCTATTTGCCGCTTGAATCAATTAGAAATGTTCTGGGAATTTATTCAGCATGCTGTACTGCATGTTTTTCCGGCGATTATCCCTTCAAAGTCGGAACCAATAATTCCAAGAACCAGTTTGAGCCGTGATGTGAAAATAGCCAGGAGGCTTGCATGAAAATTCTTTTATTGGGGAGCGGCGCGCGAGAACATGCGCTAGCCTGGAAAATAAAAATATCGCCGAAATGCGATATGCTTTGGTGCGCGCCGGGAAACGCGGGGACCGCAGAAATTGGAACCAATATCGCGCTCGATATAGCCAATCCGGCTGAGGTTGCTGAATTTGTCGAGAAAGAGCAAATTAACCTTGTCGTTGTGGGTCCAGAATTGCCCCTTGCCGCAGGTGTGGCTGATACGCTTAGTGCTTTGCCGGCTGATTCACGGCCGCTTGTTTTCGGACCCGTCAAAGCTGCAGCGCTGATGGAAACATCGAAAGTGTATGCGAAAAAATTTATGCGAGCGCATGGCATTCCAACCGCTGAATTCAGAGTTTTCAGCGAAAGCGACAAAGCTCTCAGCTTTATCGAAAGCGCTCCATGGCCGTTTGTCATAAAAGCTTCTGGGCTGGCTTCCGGGAAGGGCGTATTTCTTCCGGAAAATACTGAAGAAGCGAAGCACATCATAAAGAATCTGCTTGATGACAAAGCGTTAGGCGACGCAGGCAGTGAAATTGTCATCGAGGAGCGGCTTTTCGGAGAAGAGGTTTCGCTTCTAGGCTTCTGCGATGGATACACGGTTTTGCCGATGCCGCTTGCACAGGATCACAAACGTCTTCTTGAAGGGGATTGCGGACCCAATACCGGCGGAATGGGAGCGATCGCGCTGGGAACTCAAGATTCACTAAGGCAGGCTCAGGAATGGGCTGGAAAATTCCTTCTCCCTGTCATCGCTGGGCTTCAGGAAGATTCTGTTCACTATCATGGCGTTCTTTACGCTGGACTTATCCTGACCAGCCAGGGACCAAAAGTTCTCGAGTATAACTGCAGATTCGGCGATCCTGAAACACAGGCTATTCTGCCATTGCTTGATTCTGATTTGATCGAATTGCTGACAGCATGCGCTGAAGGCTGTCTGGCAGAGACTAAGCCGAAATGGAAGAACGAAGCTTCTGCCTCAGTTGTTCTGGCATCCAGCGATTATGCGCTGGATACAAAGGATTTTTGCGATTCTATTATCAGGGATTTCGGCGGCACAGAAAAAAACGCAGTGATTTTTTATGCCGGAGCCCGGCGTGAAAGAGACGTTATACGCGCTCATCAGGGACGCATTCTGTGTGCCTCAGGATGGGATGTCTCATTATCCTTGGCTTTGGAAAAAGCTTATGCCAGAATTTCCCGAATCGAAATGGCACAGGGGAGATATCGAAAAGACATTGGCTTCAATCGGCAATTTCTTCATAACCTGGAAAAGAAGGAGGGAGCGGCAGCTTCTTCCCTAGCGCCTTCTTCAGTAGCGTATCGGTCTGCCGGTGTTGATATTGATGCCGGAGACAGGGCGGTAGCATTGATGTCGGCTGCGGTCAAAGCAACCTATACGCCTCATGTGCTTGCAGGAATCGGTGCATTTGGCGGTGTCATCGATGCCGAAGCATTCAGCGCTGTTGAAAACCCCGTTCTCGTCGCTTCCACCGATGGTGTCGGCACCAAGGTAAAACTTGCCGCAATGCGCGGTTCTTACACAACAATAGGTCAGGATATCGTCAACCATTGCATCGATGATATACTGGTTCAGGGTGCGAAACCTCTGTTTTTCCTTGATTATTTTGCAGCCTCGAGCCTGAAACCGGAAATGGTCGCGCAGGCGGTTTCCGGTATGGCTGAAGCCTGTAAAGCCTCAGGCTGTGTGCTCATCGGCGGAGAAACCGCGGAGATGCCTGGCGTCTACGAAAAAGGCGAATTCGATATTGCTGGTACTATCGTCGGGGTGGCGGATAAAGGAAAACTTCTGCCAGCTGGAAACCTGAAAGCAGGCGACATGCTCATCGGCCTGCCTTCATCAGGCTTGCACACCAACGGCTTTTCGCTCGCGCGAAAAATATTTTCCGAGCAGGAACTTTTCGATCTATTTGCAGACACTGGGGAATTGCTGATAGATATTCTCCTCAAACCGCATCGATCATACCTGCGATATCTGGAAAAACTTCTCTTTGCGGCTGAAAATCCCATTAAAGCGCTTGCCCACATTACGGGCGGAGGCTTTGAAGGCAATGTGGCAAGAATTTTGCCGGATAGCCTGTCCGCGGTCATCGATACATCGCGTTGGCCGATTCCTCCAGTATTTGCCGCCATCGCCGAGCATGGAAATATCGCTGCTGAAGAAATGTATCGAGTTTTCAACATGGGAGTCGGCATGGTCGCAGTCATCAGCCCTGAGCAATTTGAAGCGGTGAGGGCTTCAATCGATCTTGATTGCTGGAATATCGGTCATCTCCAGCCAGGAAACGGCAAAGTCATCATGCAGTATGGCAAGGCAGGCAGGCGATGAAATTGGTTGTTCTTGTTTCGGGGAATGGCAGCAATCTGCAAGCTGTTCTCGATGCGATCAAGGATGGGCGTCTTGCTTCAACTGTCGAACTCGTCATATCGAACAAGCAGGATGCCTTTGCCCTTGAACGCGCCAGGCAAAACCGGATTCCATTTCTGGCCTTT
>CAZZJJ010000080.1:0-6680 GCA_964654405.1 uncultured Treponemataceae bacterium | reverse complement strand
CAGGCGGGCTGCCGCAGCTATCAATGAGGTTCTGCAATAGCAATAGCCAGCTTCACAAGAGGCTAGGCTGAAAGAGGGGCTGGCAGGCATGAGAAAATCGGATTTTCGGAACTTAGCCATCTTGCTGCTGGCGGCAGGGTTCATCATGACATCGCTGAGTCGTCCTGGCGCCCAGAACAACGATCAAAAAGTGCCTGGCCAGACACAGCCGGCTCAACCTGCTTCCTACCAAACCGCACTGCAGCTTTTTCAGCGCGGCCGTCAGCTCCAGATGGCGAACAAGGAAGCTGATGCCGAGAAGGTGTTCGCTTCCTCCCTCTCCCAGACGGAAAAGTTGCTTTTGGCTGAGCCCGCCAATTCGGACTATCTCGCCCTCAAGGCTGCTAACCTTTTCAGGCTCAAGCGGTACCAGGATGTCGTATCCCTTGTGCAGAAAAACCAGAACACCCGGAAGGATTACCGCGTTGTTGAAACCCTTGCGGAATCGCTTTATTTCCTCGGCCAGAATGAAGAGGCACTCAAGACCTTTGCCCATTATGTCGAGCTGGCTCCGCCGAATGAAGAACGGATGTCGAGCGCATACTATTACATCGGCGAATGCTATGTCAGGCTGAAAAAGTACGAACACGCCGATATCGCCTTTACAACGGCGACAACCATGGAAAAACAGATGTATTACTGGTGGTACCGGCTCGGCTATGTCAAAGAAATGCTGGGGCGCTACATGAAAGCCTATGAAGCCTATGGAGCCAGCCTCAGACTGAATCCGAGCTTTGCCCCTGCTCGCGACGGGCAGGTCCGTGTCAAAGCTAAAACCGGACTTTAATCGAAGCCGGCATCGCCAACAACATGCCTCCTGGGGGAAAGATGGATAAAGCAGCCGCAAAAATTACCTCGTTTATCGCGTCAAACGCCGCGGTGTATGACTGGATTTCGCAATCCATCTGGGAAAACCCTGAAACAGCCTTCAATGAAGAGAAGTCGTCAGCGATCTACCGGGAGCGGCTTGCGGATTCAGGCTTTCAGATTACCGAATTTCCTGAAATGCCGCATTCATTCATGGGAGAAAAGGGCAGTTCGGGGCCGGTTATCGCATTCATGGGAGAATATGACGCGCTTCCCGGCATGTCCCAGCGGTGCAGCACATCCAGAGAGCCGGTATCTCCTGGCGCGCCCGGGCATGCCTGCGGGCATAATCTTCTGGGGATGGGTTCGCTCGCGGCAGCGGAAGCGCTGGCTTATGCCGCGCAGGAATCAGGGATTCCCATAAGGGTCCGATACTATGGTTGTCCCGCCGAGGAGTCCCTGGGCAGGATACCCCTGGTCAAGGCAGGAAGATTCAATGACGCCGATGCGGTGATGACCTGGCATCCTGCGGACGTCAATACGCCGCACCGATACACAACCAGCGCCAATCTTGCGCTGATATTCAATTTTACGGGCAAAGCAAGCCATGCGGCCATGGCGCCGCAAACCGGCCGCTCCGCTCTCGATGCAGTTCAGCTTTTCAACCTTTCTCTCGAATTCATGCGAGAGCATGTACAGCCTGGCGTAATGCTGCATTATGTCATCTCCCACGGAGGCGACCGGCCGAATATCGTACCGTCAAAGGCCGCGAGTTTCCTGTATATCCGGGCGCCGAATGCGGCAGTGATCCGCTCTGTCGCCAAGCGGATTCTGAAGGCCGCCAAAGGCGCCTGCCTCATGACAGAAACCGGTTACAGCATCGAAATCCAGCATGGCAAATGCGATTACATTCCGAATGATACCATCCAGGATGTGATGGCGCAGTCGATGCGCGAAATCCCGCTGTCCGAACCTACTGAAGCTGAATACGATTTCATGAAGGCATTGCAATCTACGGTATCCAAAGCTGATCGCCGTGCCACGCTCGATCCAATCGCCGCGCCTTTGGCGCTCGCTTCACGGGTCTGGCATGACAGGTGCGGTGATTTTGGAAGGGGAAAACGAATCGGCGGTTCACTCGACACCGGGGATGTGTCCTATGTAGCGCCGACCGGGCAGATGAATGCCGCTGCCTGGCCCATAGGGGTGGGCGCCCATACCTGGCAGTCTTGCTCCGCGTCGGGATTCAGTTGGGCTTTCAAGGCAGCTCGCTGGGCTGGCGCCTGTATGGCGCTTTCTGGCTTCATGCTTGCGCAAAATCCAGCTCTCCTGGAAAAGGCAAAAAAGGAGCATCGCCGGACCGCGCCTCCCTATCGTTCAACCATGGACCTCTGAACCCTTTCCAGGTAGCTCAGACTGCGGAATTTTTCGGTGTTATGGATCGGATATAATTCTTGCAGTTTGCCGCAACAGCTTTTATATCCGCAAGAACTTCCGCTTCATCAAGGGTTGTCATGTGCCGGTTTGCCACGATTTTCTTTCCCTGTACGAAAACCGATTCGATATTGTCCGGCCGCATGGCGTATACGATGGCGGCATACAGGTCATAGATGGGCTGCATATTGAATGCATCAGGGTTGATGACAATAAAATCAGCACATTTTCCCGCTTCCAGAGAGCCGATGTCTTTATCCATGCCCAGTGATTCCGCGCCGCCAAGCGTTGCGGTACGGAGCGCGTCCTTTGCGGACACGATATCGCGCCGGTTTTCCCGCATTTTCTGCAGTTTTGGGAAAAAAGACACAGTGGCTTGTAAATCCATCAGATTGCCTGACAGCGGTCCGTCGGTGGCAAGTCCCACCTTGATTCCCTTTTTCTGCATACGCCAGGCGGGGCAGATGGGTCTTCCTGCCTTGGCGTTTGAAACGGGGACATGGGCAACCGACATGCCGCTTTTCGCAGCTAATTCGATATCGAAATCATCAAGGTAGATCATGTGGACACCGATAAGCCGTTCGCACAAAAATCCAGTTGTGTCCAGATATCTCATGACAGAACCATGCGAAGCGGAAAATGCCCGGTGCTCCGGCTCGGTCTCGGCAATATGCATCATGATGGGGACATCCAGATCTTCCGCCAATTCCCTGACGGTGAGAAGATGCCCGGAATCAACTGTATAGGGGGCATGCGGGGCTATCATCGGATGGACAAGCGAGTCGGACCGCCATGCCTGGATAAAGTCGCGGGCATACCGCAGTCCTCCGTAGGGTTCCGGCGCATCGGGAGCTTGCGAGCCCAGCACCGTTTCGCCCAGCAATGCCCGCAGCCCTGCCGTTTTGACTGCTTTCGCCACCTCGTCTTCAAAATAGTACATGTCGGCAAAGGTTGTCGTTCCGGACAAAGCCATTTCACAGAGGCAAAACAGCGAAGCCTTGTAAACGAGATCCGGGGTGACAAGGTTCCGTTCCATGGGGAAGATATAATCTGCAAGGCGGTTCGGAACATCTTCCACTGCCCCGCGGAAGCCTGCCATGGCAATATGGGTGTGAGTGTTCACGAAACCTGGCAGGATCAGTTTGCCGCTTGCGTCCAGCGTTTCTTTCGCGCTGATATCCGAAAAATCCTCAAGGCGCCCAATCCTGAGGATCCGGCCATTCTTGATTGCCATGCACCCATCTTCATGAATACTGAAATCTCGGTCCATGGTGATGAATGTTCCGCCCGTGATGAGCAGATCGCAGACTGCGGAAGGCTGTTTCATGATGTGTCCTATGCTCCCAGCCCTGAAGGCAGCGGGTTTGCCCGGTCTTTTTCAAACAGCTTTTTCTTGCGGATCAGCTCCTTTCGGTCGCGGATTAATGTGATGACGACAAAGCCCAGGATGGTGACAACATAGGGAAGCGCTTGGATGAGTTCAGGAGGCAAGCCGATATTCTGCAGATAGGTTGCCATAGCATCTGTCAAGCCGAAAATGAGTGAGGCGAATATTGCGCCGACTGCTGTTCCGCCGGCTACCACCTGGGCTGCGTTTGCCACATACCCTCTTCCGGCTGAAATCCCCGACGTGAAATTCGATGTATAGCCCATGCTGAGAAAACAGCCCGCCATACCTGCCAGGACTCCCGAAACTGCAAGGGTCAGAAACTTGATTCGGTTAGGGCTGATACCAGCCGATTTTGCAGCTTCAAGATTTTCTCCAACTGCGCGGATTCTGACTCCCACTCTTGCTTTTTTCAGGATCAGATGGATGACGACAACCGCCAGCGCAGATATCCAGACAATGATATTCTGGCCTGAAAAAATCTTGCCAATCCAGGGTATGTTTTCAACAAAGGGTATTCTGATGAATGGCAATGTTTTACTGGCGAGAGATGAGGAAATCCCCTTGTCGCCGGTGAGTGAAAAGAGTACGAAGACCGTGCCGCCAGTGGAGAACAGGTTGAGCGCCACCCCGCAGAGCACCGCATTCGCGTCCAGTTTGAGCGCGAAGAGCCCGAGTATCATGGCGATGACGACCGCGGCGGCAATGCCGGCAATGAAGCCAGCCCAAACATTGCCGGTCGCTGCCGATACGATGACGCCCGTCAGCGCCGCCCAGAGCATGGAACCTTCCAGCGCCATGTTCTTGATGCCTGCCTGTTCGGTGATAACCGCGCCCAGCGTTACCAGAAGGATCGGGGCGGTCGAGCGGAGTACGATAAACCAGTAATTTGACGAAGAAAATACATTGATGATGAACTTTATCATGACTGACCTCCCGCGCCCGATGCCTGGGCGGCAAGATCGTGGGAAAGCGCCGCCCTCTTCAGGCGCCGCTCCTTGAAATAATTGGCGATCTTGTCGGAGGCTAGAATGAGAATGATAAGGCCTTGCAGAAGGGTGATGAACTCAAAGGCGACGTCGCCCCGCCTCGACATGAAGTCCGCGCCAACGCGCAGATAGGCCAGGAAAAGCGCCGAAAGCGGCACGAATTTCGGATTCTTCCTCGCCAGCATGGCGACAATGACACCATCCCAGGCGTAGGAAGGGTTCATCTGCCAGATAAAGGCCCTATACAGCCCTGACATTTCAACTGCTCCGCCAATCCCGCCGATAAAACCGGAAACAAAGTGTGCGTAAAGAGCGACCGTCGCAACCGGAATGCCGGCATAGGCGGCAAATTTCGGATTGGCGCCCGTTATTCTGATTTCATAGCCCCAGCGGGTTCGAAAAAGGAAAATCGAAACGAGTACGACAAAGACGGCGGCAATGATAAAGCCTGCGTGGAGCTGGGTATTTTCAACCAGTTTCGGCAAAGAAAAGCTTTTCTGGAAGGGCATAGATGCGAGAATCGTCTGGTTTCTGTCCCGCAGATAATACAGAATCACGAAACTTCCAATAAAGTAGAAAACATAGTTGAACATGAGTGATGAAACCAGCTCATTCGCCCGCCATTTGATTTTCAGAATCGCGGGAAGGAGGCTGATCAACCCGCCGACAAGTCCTGCCGCGAGCATGGCGATTGCGGGGTGCAAGCCAGGCGGGAGCGAGACATTGATGCCGATAGCCGTGGCGACGATGGCTCCCGAGTAAAAACTCGAATCGACAATGAGGCTGGTGTATTTCAGCTGATAGATGATGCATAGGGCCAGTCCGGTGAAGGTGATGGGAACCATCGCGATCAGCAGATAATAGAAATTATACGTCCTGAGCAGCGGTCCCAAAAGGAAATTTCGAACCGACTGGACAGGATCCTTGCTGACAATAAATATCAGACCGACGCCGACCAGAACTGAAAAGACGCCGGCGAATATGGTAATGAGAGCTGGTTCCAGTTTGTCACGGTCACTGAAGAATTTACGCTTCATGGAGCGCCCTCCTGATTTCTTCTGATGTCTGTGTTTTCAATCCGAGCATATATAAGCCCAGCTCCTTATCGGTCGTTTCTTCGGCATGTTCGAAATAGGCGGAAATCCGGCCGGCGTTCATGACGATGAGGCTGTCCGATATGGTCATGACTTCCTGAAGATCCGAAGAAACGAGGAGAATCGCTTTGCCTTTGCTGCGCATTTCAAGGATTCTCTGGTGGATGAATTCAATGGCGCCGATGTCGACGCCGCGTGTAGGCTGGGCAATCACAAGAATATCCGCTTTTGCGGTAAACTCCCGCCCGATAACCACTTTCTGTATGTTGCCTCCTGAAAGGCTGGCAACCGGCTGACGCGGCGAGGCGCAGCGAATGTCAAAAGACCGGACAATTTCTTTTGATGCGGCTGCCAGGGCTTCACGCTTCAGAAAGCCTGTTTTTGTCGAATAGGTCGAATCCAGATACCGGTCCGCGATCAAATTGTCTTCGATGCTCGCTGAAAGAGCTGTCCCTGTTGTCATTCGATCTTCTGCGATGTGGGCTATGCCTGTTCTTCGAATCGCTCGCTGGCTGGAATTGGTTATATTCTTACCGAAAGCTTCCACGGAACCTGTCAGTGTCTTCACGCTGCCGGTCAGAATCTGAACCAGCTCTGATTGACCGTTGCCGTCAACGCCAACAACCCCCAGAACTTCGCCTTTCCTGAGAGAAAAGGAGACATGGTTCAGCATTTTTATGCCGAAATCATCGACAAAGGACAGATCCCGGACTTTCAGCACAACTTCGCCGGGGCGGGCTTGTTCCTTTGTAAGATGAAGCTGAACTTCCCGTCCTACCATTTCATTGGAAATAGTCTGGCTGTTGACATCCGCAACCACGTGGGTCGCGATGAGCCTGCCGTCCCGCATCACGCTGACACGGTCGCAGAGCTTAAAAATCTCATTCAACTTGTGGCTGATGAAAATGATGGTGTGTCCATGCTGTTGAA
>CAZZJJ010000079.1:0-6707 GCA_964654405.1 uncultured Treponemataceae bacterium | reverse complement strand
TCCACCCCTCCGGAATCTCTCCCAGTTCCGAATCTACGAGGCGGTCGGGGAAGAGTTCGGCGATTTCTGGTTTGAGGTTGGGGCAGGCGGCGCGGCTGACCTGGGCGTTGGTCCAGTCGGGGTGCTCGCGGCGGACGGCGGCTTTGGCGCGCACGGGGTCAAAGTCCACAAACCAGCTTTTGAAGATCGCCCGCGCCATTTCTTCCAGCGTCTGGCTCATCCGCCGGTTCAGCTCGATTTTGTCATCCAGCGTGCCGAGGATGTGGGCAATGGCGCGCTGTTCGGGGAGGGGTGGCAAGTTAATGCGAAAGCGCCTTAACGATTCTAAAGCTCTTTCGATCTTTGGCACGCCTGTGGTATTGACGTGCGCCAATATTTCGTTTTGCCCGTCTGCAGAGCGGAAGTAGTAGAACACAAAATGAGGATCAGCCTTTGCTTGGTCTACCGTCACTTTTACTAAGTTGGATGATAGGAGAAATCTTGAGAAGCGACATTTCGTGACGATTCCGACGGCGCCGACCGTTCCACGAGCAGCGAAGACTATGTCGAACGGGTAGGCTAAAGACGCGCGAAGTTGATCCGCCTTTTGTTCGCTCACATACACGTAATCCCTGTTGTTAAATCTTGGTCCCGTGAGGTTATTGCCCCTGATTACGGGAACCCCTCCATCCGTATATTCCTTCTCCCTCAGGTTTGATCCGAACGGACCTGATGCAATTTTTTCAGCAATGTCCTCAACTCGGACCTTCCGCCACTCACCACCCATATCCCAACTCCTTCTGCAATTCCTCGATGGTCAACCAGCTCTCCTGCAACCCAGGAGGCAAAATTTGGGTCAGGCGGCAGGTGGTCACGTCCATTGGTTTGCTCAAATCGCGAAGAGCAGACTCATTTACCAGATGATTGAAAATCACATGAAATGCAAAAAGCTCAAACCAGAGCAGATAATTGAAAATTTTTGCCACAGGCAGTGGCAAAATTTGGGCGTTACAAACCGATTTCTTTTGCTCGTTTCTATATACTCCTCTCATCTCTTGCTCTCCCGGTTTCTCTGTGCAAGCTCTTCTATCTTGGGCAATGACTCTTCGTTTTCAATCATTTGCTTCGTCTGCTCAACAAACCGGTCAAAGTCACTGCTCGGGGTGCTTGCTTCGACCCTGCGGCGTTCGGCTTCGTATTTTTCGAACTCGACATGGGCATGCTCTTCGGCAAGCGCCTGCGAGACTTTCCCTGCATGCATCAGGATATCCCGCTCGTTGAAGGCAAGGAACGCATCCAGCTTTTTTACCCAGTCAGCCATGTACATGGGCTTGCGGCGCCGGGCCTGATCTTCGGCATAGTCGAGATACATGCTCACGATGCGGTTGAGTTCCCGGATTTCTTCTTCGCTCAAGTAATTCTTGGCGACAATGACATCAGCCTTGCGGATGGGGCCGTAGGGCGCGTTTTTCCAGGTAGTCAGCCCCATGTTGGGCTGGCTGGCGTCGGCGCGCTGAAAGATGATTTCCGCGGCGGTATGACCGTGGATAGCCCAGTGCAGTTTGTTTTGCACCGTGGCGAAAAAGGTCTTGGTGATTTCGGCGTTGGGGTCATAATCAATGCTGGTAGCGTAGATATCGGTGATCTTCTGGTAAAACATCCGCTCCGAGGCGCGGATGTCCCGGATGCGTTCGAGCAGTTCTTCAAAGTAGTCGTCGCCCAGCGTGCGGCCTTGTTTGAGCCGCTCGTCATCAATCGTAAAGCCTTTGACAAGCAATTCGGAGAGCCGGGCGGTAGCCCACTGACGAAAAGCGGTGCCGCGGGCGGATCGAACACGGTAGCCGACAGCCAGAATGGCATCAAGGTTGTAATGGTCTACCATGCGGGAGACCTGCCGGCTGCCTTCGGTTTGAACTATTAAGAATTGCTTAATAGTTGCTTCAGGCGAGAGTTCGCCCTCCTTATAGATGGCTTTTAGATGCTGATTGATGTTGGCTGTCGTTACCTGGTACAGCTCAGCCATGAGTCGCTGGGTCAGCCAGACGGTCTTTCCGTCTATCCGCACCTGGACACGCAGAGCGCCATCATGATAGATCAGCAGCTGCCCTTCGGGGGGAACTGGCGCAGGTTCATTTCCCATACCCCAGCTCCTCCAGATTTTTGGCAATTGCCGCATCCAGCTTGGCCGCTTCGGCCTGCTGTTCACGCAGTTGGGCGACCAGCCTCTGCATTTTCTCCTCAAACGGCTCATCATCCTCTTCCTGGGGTGCTGATCCCACATAGCGGCCGGGCGTGAGAATGTAGTTGTTGCTCCGGATGTCGTCGAGCGTGGCGCTCTTGCAGAACCCAGGGATATCCTGATAGCTCGCCTTGCAGTCTTTGTCCCCGCGCCATGCGTGGTAGGTGTCGGCAATCTTTTTAATGTCTTCGTTGGTCAGTTCGCGATGCACACGGTCTATCATCGTCCCCAGTTTACGGGCATCGATGAAGAGCGTTTCGCCGCGCCGGTCGCGGAAAGAGCCATTCTTCTTGTCGCGGGCGATGAACCACAGACAAACCGGAATCTGGGTGGAATAGAAAAGCTGACCGGGAAGCGCCACCATGCAGTCCACAAGGTCAGCCTCGATGATATTCTTGCGGATTTCGCCTTCGCCCGACTGGTTGGATGACATCGAACCATTGGCGAGCACAAAGCCAGCATAGCCTGTGGGAGCAAGATGAAAAATAAAGTGCTGGACCCATGCGAAGTTGGCATTCCCAGCCGGGGGTATGCCGTATTTCCAGCGCTTGTCCTCCTTGAGCCGCTCGCCGCCCCAGTCGGAATCGTTGAAGGGCGGATTGGCGAGCACATAGTCGGCCTTGAGATCGGGATGCAGATCGCGGTGAAAGGTGTCGGCGTGCTCCTTGCCGAGATTGCCCTCGATACCGCGGATGGCAAGGTTCATCTTGGCCAGCCTCCAGGTAGTGTGGTTGGACTCCTGGCCGTAGATGCTGATGTCGCCGATCTTGCCGCCATGCTCTTCGATGAACTTTTCCGACTGGACGAACATGCCGCCGGAACCGCAGCAGGGGTCGTAGACCCGGCCCTTGTAGGGAGCCAGCATCTCGACCAGCACCCTGACCACACAGCGGGGCGTGTAGAATTGGCCGCCCTTCTTGCCCTCGGCGCTGGCGAACTGCGAAAGGAAATACTCATAGACCCTGCCGAGGATGTCCTTGGAACGGTTTTCACGGTCGCCCAGGCCGATGTTGCCAATGAGATCGATGAGCTGGCCGAGCCTTTGCTTGTCGAGACGCGGGTGGGCGTAGTCCTTGGGAAGCACGCCTTTGAGCGAGGGATTGTCGCGCTCGATGGCGAGCATGGCATCGTCGATGGTCTTGCCGATGGTGGGTTGTTTTGCCTCGGCCTTGAGCCTGGACCAGCGTGCTTCCCTGGGCACCCAGAAAATGTTGACAGCCCGGTACTCGTCGGGGTCTTCCGGATCCGCTCCCTGAGCTCGCTCCGCTTCGAGTTTGGCGTGTTGTTCTTCGAAGGCGTCAGAGATGTATTTGAGGAAGATAAGGCCGAGCACAACGTGCTTATACTCGGCGGCATCCATGTTGGAGCGGAGCGCATCCGCGGCTCGCCAGAGCTCGGATTCAAAGCCGAGGTTGGCGCCGTTATTGCTGGATTTTGCCATGTCAGTAGCTCCTCCCACTTGGGGTATCTATCGATGGTCCAATCGTTTCCTGGTATGCACAAGCTTGAAGCATGGGCTGGGTTTCCTTTTGTTCCAATTTTTATTGCATTCTATAATGATGAAAACTTGGCGCTTTGGGAAAAGCCTCAGTTTTTATCTGAATTATTCTACAGCATAAGGGAGAATATGGGAAGTTTTTTTATCGACATACCACGTGGATTTACTGAAGTGCAAATCCCCCTTCCCATGCTACAATACTCCCCAAGGAGCGCCCGGATGACCTTTACCAGCCTGAACGACCCAATTCACATCGACTCGGTAAAAATTTCCGGCCGGAATGGCGAAATCGGCATGACCTTCTGCCCGGGGAGAAGGGGCGCAGGGAGCCTGGGGTACTATGAGCGGGATTTGGTGGCGGACCTGCGGGCTGTCAGGGAGTGGGGCGCGGAGGTGCTGGTGAGCCTCATTGAGGAGCACGAATATCGGATGGCGGGGATTGAGGATTTCGACATGAAACTGCCGGAGGGGCTGAAACACCTGCGGATGCCGATTCCTGACGGCGGGACGCCTGACGAGACGTGGGAGCGGCAGTGGAAGGCGGATGGGTGCGTCGTGCGGGAGGTGCTGGAGCGCGGCGGAAAGGTGTGCCTGCATTGCATGGGCGGTTTGGGGAGGACGGGGATGATCGCGGCGCGGCTTTTAGTCGAATTCGGCCTTGCGCCCGATGAGGCGATCGCGCAGGTGCGGGCGGCCCGTCCGGGAACAATCGAGACTGCCGGACAGGCGGAATATATCCGACAGTGTGCGAGAAATTCGACCGTAGCCTGAAAAATGCCTGGCGGCGAGCTTCGTCAGTGCCATGTCTTGACAATTTTGCTGCTTTACCGTAATGTCGACATTCGCCGATTCATTGGTTTTTATAAGGAGCGGTGTCCGAGGGGTTTAAGGAGACGGTCTTGAAAACCGCTGTACCGCAAGGTACCGGGGGTTCGAATCCCCCCTGCTCCGGATACCTACATGCTAGGTTTAGGAGAGGTGCGAGAGCGGCCGAATCGGGCTCCCTGCTAAGGAGTTGTACCCCTAAAGGGTACCGGGGGTTCGAATCCCCCCCTCTCCGTTTCATGAGGCTATAGCTCAGCTGGATAGAGCTTCAGATTGCGGATCTGAAGGTCGGAGGTTCGAATCCTCTTAGCCTCAATCTTCCCTGGAGAGATGCGAGAGCGGTTGAATCGGGCGGTCTCGAAAACCGTTGAACCTTTATAGGTTCCGGGGGTTCGAATCCCCCTCTCTCCGCTATCGGATTTTGGTTCCGGAAGTGTTGAATTTGCTTTTGGAGAGATGACCGAGCGGCCGAAGGTGCGCGATTGGAAGTCGCGTGTACTCCTAAAGGGTACCGAGGGTTCAAATCCCTCTCTCTCCGTAGTGCCTCGAGCATAAGAAGCCAGGCACTGTGCTCGTAACCACTGCCTAACCCCGCCAGGCCCGGAAGGGAGCAACGGTAAGCGGAAGGTGCGGTGCCGCAGAGCGCCTGGCTTCTTGTGCTTGAAGTGCTTTACCCTCCTTGAACTCCATGCTATTTTGTCACTATGCCATACGAAGTAACCGCTTCCCGAAAGCGCCCTCAAATATTTGAACAGCTCGCGGGTCAGGAATTTGTCGCTGCTACGCTTGAAAAATCCATAGAAACAGGCCGAATTGCCCATGCGTACTTGTTTTCCGGCCCCCGCGGCTGCGGCAAAACCAGCACAGCCCGCATTCTCGCCAAGGCTTTGAACTGCGAGTCGGGTCCGACACCGCATCCCTGCGGCACCTGCGATTCCTGCCGCTCCATCACGGCCGGTTCTTCGCTGGATGTCATCGAGATCGACGGTGCGTCCAACACCTCAGTTGACAATATCCGGCAGATCAAGGACGAAGTGCTCTTTCCGCCCAATTCGAGCCGCTACAAAATTTACATCATCGACGAAGTCCACATGCTTTCGACCAGCGCTTTTAACGCGCTGCTCAAGACGATTGAAGAGCCGCCTCCCTATGTTGTGTTCATGTTTGCCACCACTGAGCCGCAGAAGGTTCCCGCGACAATAAAAAGCCGTTGCCAGCAGTTTACCTTCAGGCTCGTATCGCCGGAAACCGTGAAAAATCTGCTCGCCGCAGCAGCCGGGGATTTGGGCGTCACCGCAGAGGAAGAGGCCTTGCTGTGGATCGCGCGGGAGTCGGGCGGCTCTATCCGGGATGCGTACACCCTGTTCGATCAGATTGTGTCCTTTGCCGAGGGCAATATCACGTCGGCGCTGATCCGGGAAAAGCTTGGGCTTGTGGGCCAGGATCGAATGAATGCGCTTTTTGGCGAATTTGTCGCGGGCAATACGGCGGAGGCGCTGGCGAATCTCGATGCCATTCTTTCAGGCGGCGTGTCGCCTGAGCAGTTTTTGACGGACGCGGTGGAGTATGCCCGCGCTTTGCTGATGATCAAGGCCGGCGTGACGCGGGAAGGGGTCCTGGGCGCGCCGATTTCTTCCTTTGATTTGGGGATTGCAGAAGCGCTGAGCACGGAGCGGGTTGAGCGCTTGCTATCCATTTTCCTTTCCGCATGGCGGACGCTGAAGGATTCCGTCGACCCGCGATACGAGTTGGATTTGGCAGTTGCAAAAGCTTCTCATATAATGAGTTATGTTCCGCCATCCGATTTAGTCAGGGCGGTTTCCACGTTGCGGCGGTTTCTGGAAAAAGGCGGCGCAAGTGCGGTAAATAGCAGCGTGAGCGCTGCTGCAAACCCCTCTGCCGGCACCGCACAGCGTGTTCCTTCAGCGCCCGGCCCGGCACTAAGCAGCACCGAGCCAGCTCAAGCACTTAGCACGGCGCCAAGCGCCAGCAGTCAGGCCAGGACTGCGGCAGGCGGACAGACGCTCTCGCTGGCCGATTTAAAGAAAAGCCTTGTCACGGCGGTGAGAAAAAGCAACGTCCTGCTGTCTACCGCAATCGATAAAACCCGTCCCTGGCGGATGAATCGCGATGTCCTCATCATGCCGGTCAACACCCAGATGGAAG
>CAZZJJ010000078.1:0-6775 GCA_964654405.1 uncultured Treponemataceae bacterium | reverse complement strand
TTTTCCTCGGGAATCTTGAAACGCTTGCCGGCTGCCTGCACAATCCTGGCGTTTGCCTGGTGCGGGACTATCCACGCAAAATCATCCAGCCGGTACGCGGTCGCGTGCATGATGCGTTCAATCAGAACGGTGATGGATTTTACCGCGAAGTCATAGACTTTCTTGCCATTCATGAAAATGACAGGGGTCTGCGGAGTTTCCCGGCTGAAGGCGTTCGGCCTCCCTGCCTGAACCAGATACAAGTCCTTCGCGCCGCTTCCTTCAGCACCAAGGATAAAAGACAGACAACCTCGTCCTGGCTCATCGATGCGTGAAAGAACTGCCGCTCCAGCTCCATCTCCAAAAAGCACAGCCGTGGAACGGTCGCTCCAATCGACTACGCGGCTCAAGGATTCTGCGCCTATGACCAGCGCGTTGCGCGCCTGCCGCGCTTCCAGCATGGCCGAGGCAACATCGAGGGCATAGATAAAGCCGGTGCAGCCGGCAACTATATCGAAAGCGGTACAGCCATAAGCTTCAATTTTATCCTGGACAATGCATGAAGTGCCCGGGAATCCGAAGTAGTCAGGCGTCGCGGTCGCTACAATCAGTATGTCGATTTCCCGCGCTGAAATTTTCGCTTTTTCGAGCGCTGATTTTGCCGCCAGCGCCGCCATGTCGCTGGTGAGCACCCCGTCCGGGGCTATATGGCGGGCTCCAATGCCGGTATGGGAGCGGATCCATTCATCAGTGGTATCTACTCTCGCGGCCAGCTCGTTGTTATCGATTCGTATTTCAGGTATGTACGATGCTATGGATCGAATAACGACAGACATCATCAGCCTCCTTGTGTTTTGCAATGACCAAATTTCCAAATCCGGGTTCGTCCTCAGCTCATCGCATGTCAGCAGTGCACAGAAAATGCCGTTATGGTATGAAACCACAGGAGGAGAGTGAGTGTCAATATGACAAAAGTTGTAATTATGTCTAATTGGTTTGTGAGGGGCTAGGCTTCCGTTCTATGCCAAGGAGGCTGATCAGGGTTGAAACGAGGATTCCCGCAAAAGCGAAACCTTTTTGCAGCGCGGGGCTGGGCAGAAAGCTTCCGGTGAATCCCAGCAGATAGCCCGAGAGTATTGCGGCAAACAGAAATATGGGACGAACGCGCCTTCTGCCATACAGCGCAATGGCGATGAACAGGGCAGGGACGATACCGGAGGTGTAGCCCTGGTATGTTTTCAGCAGCAAATCGACAATGTCGGTCTGGAAAAGAGCCACAAAAGCAGCGAAAAAGGCAACTACGCCAACCCATGTCTGGGTTCGGTACAAAGAATCACCTTGTATGACATCGTGTTCCAGAACACTCGCAGCGGTTAAAAGTACCGTATCGGCGGTGGAAAGAATCGCGGCAAGGATTCCGAAAGTCATGAGGAAACCAAGGATAGGCGGGAAAACACCCGAAATCATGGCGTTAAGCGGATCGGAAGAGCCCGGATTGAAGCCGCTTGCTCGAGCCCAGAGCCCAAAGGCTGTTATCACAAAGGCAAATAGCAGCATACCCGCTGCACTGACAAAAGAAGCAGTGCGGGCTGACTTTGCTGAATCCGAAGATAGAATTCTGCCGAACATCATGGGGCAGATGAGATAAGACCCTGCGACAACAACAAGGTAATAGAGCAAATCGGAGGGAGTAAACTTCGGTGAAAAGAGGCTGATTCCCAGGCTTGGGAAGGATACTGGCCTCGCGGTAAACAGCCATACGACCGCGATAATGAGACTGATTGCCAAAAGTCCAAACTGGAGGAAGTCGCTCTTTAAAATTGAGCGCTGGCCTCCCATGATGGTATAAATAACCAGAAAGGCTGCAGCAGCAATAATGGCTTCAGCATGCCCAAGACCGGTGATTGTCGTTATTACCTTGCTCAAGGCAAGGAACTGGGCGCCGGCTATGCCCGTCCAGGTCAGCACGATGATGATACCGGCAAGCCTTCCTACCTGGGGTGATGAAAGCTTGGCTGCAAGGTCCGGAAGGGTCAGCGCTTCAGTTTTTCGAACTTTTTCCGAAAGGAACAAACCCTGCGTCAGATGCGCGATAGACCCCGATGCGACAAACCAGAACGCAGGGAAGCCGATGAGAAAAGCCTTGTTGACAGTTCCGATGGTCAGACCGCCGCCGATAGTTGATGCGAGCATCGAGGCGATGATGAGAAACTTCGGCTGGTTGCGATCCGCCAGTATATACTTCTGAAAGCTGTCTTTTTTCCTAAAAGACAGAAATGCAAGAAGGAGGAGTGCGAGTGTGTAAACAATGAGAAACAGACTCATGGGCGTACCTGCGTCAGACTGCTGTCAGCGAATCGACAGGATTCTGCTCCGTCTGCTCATCTTTTGTCAATGCCACAAACTCAGCCTCTTCAATGACTTCCTTTTCAAGAAGGGTAGCCGCAATCTTTTCCAGAAGGTTCCGCTTGTTCTGCAAAAGGGCAAGGACATGGTCATAGCGCGCAGCTATGGTTTTGGCAATTTCATCATCGACATATTTCTGGGTTTCTTCACTGTATTCGCGCGCTATAAAAGGATCCGCGGCGCTTTGACCGGCAAATCCAAGCCCCCGCTTTGTTAGCGCGACATGCCTGAACCGCTCCGACATGCCATACTCAGTGATCATTTTTCTGGCAATATCGGTAGCTCTGGTGATGTCGTTAGCCGCTCCAGTAGAAATAGAGCCGAAAATGATTTCCTCAGCCGCTCGGCCGCCGAGAAGGACATCTATCTGGCTCAAGAGCTCTTCTTCGCTGACAACATAGCGGTCCTCAAGCGGAATCTGCAGGGTGTACCCCAGCGCGCCGAAACCCCGGGGAATAATCGAAACTTTCCGGACTGGGTCTGCGCCCTTGGTAAGCGCTGCTGTCAGGGCATGTCCCGTTTCATGATACGCGACTACTTGCTTTTCCTTCGGATTGATTACCTTGGTCTTTTTTTCCAGACCAGCGATTACCTTTTCGATGGCCGCATTGAAATCGTCCTGATTGACTTTTTTCCTACCTGCCCGCACCGCCAGAAGCGCTGCCTCATTGACAAGGTTCGCTAGATCCGCGCCGACAAACCCCGGGGTAGATCGGGCGATTTTGGCAAGATCAACCGTGTCGTCCATTTTAATGTTGCGGGCATGAATTTTCAGAATAGCTTCCCGGCCTGTCATGTCCGGCCTGTCTACCAGCACTTGTCGGTCAAATCTTCCAGGGCGGAGAAGGGCGGGATCCAGAACATCCGGCCGGTTGGTCGCTGCCAGTATGATGAGTCCGCTGGTCGCGTCAAAACCATCCATTTCGACAAGGAGCTGATTCAAGGTCTGCTCGCGCTCATCGTTGCCTCCCATGACCCCGCTGACCCGGCTCTTGCCCAGCGCATCCAACTCATCAATGAAAACAATGCAAGGTGCCTTCTCCCGTGCCTGTTTAAACAAATCTCTGACACGCGCTGCCCCGACACCGACAAACATTTCAACAAAATCAGCGCCGCTCATTTTGAAGAACGGCACATTGGCTTCCCCGGCCACAGCCCGGGCAAGGAGGGTTTTCCCGGTTCCCGGCGGCCCGACCAAGAGGACGCCCTTGGGGATTTTACCGCCAATATCGGTATATTTTCCGGGATTTTTCAAAAAATCCACAACCTCGACCAGTTCAGCTTTGGCTTCATCCACGCCAGCCACATCGCCGAACCGCGTCTTGATATCACCTTCCGCCACGATGGTTGCTTTATTCTGACCAAAGGCCAGAACATTGGAATTCCCGCCTGAAAACCTTTTCATGACAGTTCGCCACACCAGGAACATGATGCCGAAGGGCAAGACCCAATTCAATATAAAGGAAAGAACAGCACTTCCTTCCCGCGGGGAGGCAGAATAGACAACGCCTTTCTCATCCAGAAGAGCGGTAAAGCCGGGGTCGTCAATCGGAACTGTTTTGAATACAGCGCCTGTTTTCGCTGTTGCCGGAAGCGGAGATGAAGGCTCATTGTTCTTTTTATCCGGGTAGCCTGTGTAATAGTTGAGATCTATTTCTACACGCTTTATTTCGCCGGAACTGATTTTTTCCTTGAATGTCGAGTAAGGGACGAGCGTATTGTCGGTGCGGAAAATGAGATAATTGAAAAGGCTCACTGCGATGAGCATCGTCAGGATATATCCAATCGAAAATTTGAACTGGAAGCCGCCAAAAGGTCCTGTCGGTTGGGGATCCTTCCCGTTTTTGCCATTCGGGGTGGTTGGGGGTTTGAATTTCCAGTCTTTTTTTTGTCCTGCCATAGGTTGCTCCTGAAAGTTTGTTCAATCTTAATGTACTTATTTTTCTGTCCTTCTGTCCATTCATGGAGAAAAAATCCAATACGCTTGACCATTGCCTGGGATTTTTTTATATTTTGAACGAATCCAATTTAACTCAAACGCGCTATCAGGAGGATTTTGTATGAACATTAAACCCTTGGGTGATCGCATTCTTGTAAAAATGAAAGAAAGCGAAACCAAGACAGCTTCCGGAATCATCATTCCGCAGACTGCTCAGGAGAAGACACAGACCGGTGTGGTTGTCGCTGTTGGAACCGATGCCGATGTAATCAAGGTAAAGGTTGGTGATGAAATCATGTACGACAAGTATGCCGGCACCCAGGTCAAGATTGACGGCGCTGACCATCTCATTGTCAAAATGTCCGATATCCTTGCTGTTATAGAGTAAGAAGGTGCTGATGAAAGCAAAGAGGGCTGCCTGAGCAGCCCTCTTTTTTTTCATGGTAGATGAAAAAGTCTTACGCTTTCAGAATATTGATGATTTCTTCCGGTGTTTTGGCTTTGAGGATTGCCTGCCGCTTTTCTTCGCTTCTGAACAGCATGCTCACTTCGGCCAAGAATTGAAGATGGGGGCCCGTTTTTTCAGGCGGTGACAGTGTCATGATGAAAATTCTGCAGCCCTGATGATCCAAGGCGTCAAAATCGACCGGTTTTTCAGAGACACCGATACAGGCAACAAGCTCCTGAACCGCTGAAGTCTTTCCATGGGGAATCGCGATGCCATGCTTCATGCCTGTGCTCATCCGGTTTTCGCGCTCCAGCACTGAAGCTTTCGCGGCGGTGGGGTCGCTCACTTTTCCGCTTTTAACAGCGACATCAATGAGTTCATCGATAATTTCCAGCTTTGTTGTACCCTTGAGCCCCAAGGCAATCATTTCAGGGTTGAGAACTGTCATTAAATCCATAAATGAGAATAGTAAAGCGCTCACCTTGAATCGTCAAGCCATAAAACACCTTAAATGATGTGATTCAATGGTTTCACATTATTTTCGATTTCCCGGCGGGCAACGCAGATTGTTGAAAAACTGAGCCAGACAGTATCCAGGAGATTAGCAACCATGGCGAGCATTGCCATTGCGGGAATCATGATGATAAAGCCGTTTTCAAACCCCTTGCCATAATATGAGCAGAGAATTGCGAGAACCATGATCGGACCGTTCTGAAGCCCGGCGCTGGCGATAATGGTTGCGATGGGAATGAAGATGAGGAGCCAGAGCGCAGTTTCCGCTGGAATACCGAGACGGGAATACGATGACAGTATCGCTGCGAAAGAAACAGCTGAAACAAAGGCGGTTCCTGCCCTGCCTAAAAAAACCCCCTCAGTGAAAAAAAGCGCATTGTACCGCCGCTTTACACCAAAATTCTCCCGGACATGGTAGATGGTCGTTCCCAGGGAAAACCGCATGTTGCCGGAAATCAGCGATGCGAGGGCAGCGCCCAAAATAGCGTAACCTGATTTCAATGGATTCTGCTTCCCGCTTAAAAAGTAGAAAGCAGCCGGTATGACAATAAACAGAAAGAATCCTGTGCAGAGCGCGAGGACTGTCACAAAGGATCCGAATGTTGTGAGGCTCAGCGGCTTTTCGATATCGAATAACGCACGAGCCGTCATGGGAATCAGCAGAACCGGCAGCAATTCGATGATAAACGTGTTGATATTATGGAAAATTCTTGAAAGCGAGTCAAAAAAGAGAAACACAGGACGGGCTGCCATCGGGTCATGGGCAATTGCCAGCCCCAAGGCAAAGGCAAACAGCATGAGCGGCAGGAGATACTCATGAGCATTTGCGGCGAGAGAAACAAGATTCATCGGGAAGATACTGAACTGCAGATTGGAAGGTGTAGGAATATTGGTTGCCGGTGTTTCTATGGAAAATGGTATCCTAAGCGGCAGAAATACCATGGCAGCCAGAATACCCAGCCCGCTTGCAGCTAGCAGACTTCCGAGATAGAAAAGCGCGCCTTTTAGAAAAAGCCGCCAGAAACGCTTTTCCTCAAACAATTTGGGGATTGCGACCACTAAAGAGGAAAAAAGATAGGCTCCGACACAGTAGAATCCGATTCTGGCTGCGGTTTCGGCCAGAACGGCGAACAAACCGCCTGATTCCAGCATAGGCCGAGGCACGACGGCGTACAGCGCCAATCCAAAAATAATGCCGAGCAGATATTTAAACCAAAGTTTCATGCTTGTTTGAGCATATATCGGCATGCCAGCAAGGTCAACATGCGGGTTCCAGCTAGCAGAGGAAGCTGCCCTTCATGCAAGGCCTCGCCCTGACAAAACCCGGTTATCCGCGTTGACAGAATCTGCGCTTTGCTATATTCTCGCGAAAGGTTTTCGCGCGTCACACGACTGCGCTTCTGCCGCCCGACCCAGTAGCTCAGATGGATAGAGCGGCTGCCTCCTAAGCAGCAGGTCGGCCGTTCGAATCGGCCCTGGGCCATTATATT
>CAZZJJ010000077.1:0-6894 GCA_964654405.1 uncultured Treponemataceae bacterium | reverse complement strand
CAAGCCGTTCCGGATCGAGAAAATCCCCATAATTCGCCTCGATTACCAAGGCTGAAAAGGGGTATGTGGAAAGTTCGTTGAGTGCTTGATGCAAAGTAGCGATGCTTCCAAAATCTGAAAGCAGATTGTCAAAAGTTTTCCGCTCGACCACCGCTTCAATGGTATCATCGAAAACAAGCGCATAGTCACCCGCAGGAAGCTTGGCTCGCTTTTCTTCAGCCTTGGGGAATTTCCATGGATATCGCTCTTGGGTATCGACAAGGATTTGTAAGGCTTTTGCCAAACCGCTCAAATTTGAGAACAGGGATCGATGCGATGACAAGAATCGAATTTCGATGGCTTCTGGAAATTGAGGTTTTCAGCAGGGTTCGCACATTTCCAAAAACTGAAATCTCACCTCAGCGTGCTAAGAACAATGAAAAATCCGGACAAAAAAAAGCACGTCATTGCCTTTCAGCCGACGTGCTCTCTATCGGGCAAGCCAGACTCGAACTGGCGACCCCAAGTCCCCCAGACTTGTACGCTAACCACCTGCGCTATTGCCCGTTGTGCTTCTTTGCATGCGTGCCTGGCTACAGGCGCGCTATCCTGAAAGCCTTGGCACGTTATCACAGCACAGCCGCTTCTGTCAAGAATGAACAGCGACGGCTCAGTCAGGGCAGACAGCCGGGACCTCTTGTAACAGCTGGGAAAGGGGCATGTCGCTATCACGGGGATCGATGCCGAGCCTTGTCAGGGCAAAGTCATATTTCACCGGGTCATCGGGAGCATAGAGGCGAAAATGCTCAGTCACCAGCAGAGCATCGCGTAAGCTGGAGCTTATGGCGGACTGGCGGGCTGTGTTCCGCGGCTCAAGAAACCCAAGCGGGCCGCGGCATAAAGACAGCATGTGGGTATCTAAGGGAACCAGAAGTTCAGAGGGAGAAACACCCTCCCAGCCGCCCGGGTCGACAGTGTCTTGGCGAACCATCCAGCGGAAAAACAGAAAAAGGCGCTTGCATGCCGAACCGTCTGCAGGATCCGGCAGAAGGTTTTTCCGAAAGGGCCCTGCCGCTTCTTTGAGGGCGCAGACAAAGGCGCTGGCTGATAGAAGAAATCCAGCCTGTCCTTGCAGCTTTCCCTGCGTTCCTGTATCGCGGCCAAAAAGAAAAAGCGCGTTGAGTGAGCCATGGCGCCGCAGGATATTCCGTATAGCCAGCACAAAATTGACCATATCCTGCGGAAAACAGAAGCGATACTGAAAATCCCCGTATGCGGTTTGAATTTCGGCATCGTTCATGGAAAGCAGTCGTTCCGCTGGTTTACCGCCAAGGGGCTTCAGCGCCTTTTTGCAGGCCTCCAGTATCAATTCGACTGAACCAAAGGCAAGCATGGAACAGACAAGGCCGGCGACTTCCCGATCGCGGATATCCTGAAACGGCACCATTAGCACGAGCGGATCCTTATCCAGCCTGTCACGGCAGCCACACGAAGCATAGAGCCGCTCCAGCACTGCAGCAAGCGCGGGGTCGCGGCGATCTGGGGAAATTTCGAGGATATGGATTGCGGAAAAATCGAACTTCATGAAGAAAGAGATGCCTCAAGAGCCTTGGCTTCCAGCGCGAGATCAGCATCCTGAATGCCAATCATCATGGCTTGCCTGACATAATAGAGCGCCTTTGGCTTGTCACCCATCCTGGCATATGTTTTAGCGAGCGCCATCATGGCTTCTACATTATCAGCTTTTTCCAGCAAGGCGGCCCGATAGCTTTCAATAGCGGCACTGTCATCGGTCTGAAGCGTTCCCTTTAAATACAGAAGATAGGACCGCATCTGAGTCGAAGTCGTGCCGGAAAGCATCGACAGAACAATGCCAACCAGAGGATTCATGGAGGGCTGCGTCCCGGGCAAACCATACTGCCCGGCAGACCGCAGAATGCCAAGCCCGGTATCAGGCATCGCTGAACCTGAGACCGCCGCGACCCCGCTTCCCGTGCCGGCTGCTGCCAGCGAGCGCAGATACGCCTCAGCAGCATTTTCCGAATTGGGATTTTCGCGGTACCAGGACGAAGCGAATTGCACCGCTTCCATGATTTTACCGGATTTGCGCAGGATGGTGGCAACCATGGCTTTATCCAGCTTTGCCGAATCGATCGAATCAAGGAGTGCCGCCGCCCGATACCATTCTTGATGATTGTAGGCTTCCTGTAAAAGATAACGATTGGCGGCCGCTTCCGCCTGCTTCCGCAGCAGTTTCTGCAAGGGTGAATATGCAAGCCCGCCTGATCCCTGGTCATTCTGAACAGGAGGAGCCGAAAGCTGACGCAAAACTTCCGTGCATAATCCCACGGCTTCCTGATGCCCCTCTTCCGGTCCGGCAAACAAGAGGCTCGCCAGCTGAATCATGATTTCCGGATCCGCAGGATAAAGCTGAAGGGCTTTCCGCGCTGTTTTCAAGGCCTCGTCCTTGCGGCCGACAGCCTGCGTATAGTGCGTTTTCAGAAGCAGGTACATCCGCCCTGCAGGATCGGATTTACCAAGCGCGTCAAGGAAAGGAGCCGCTTGTGAATAGGCATTCCGATCGATAAGAATGTGAGCGTAGGCGGCAAGCCAGTCCATACGGGCAGGCATCGCATCCAGGCCTTTTTTCAAATAAGGCTCAGCATCGGACAGCCGGGAAACCTGATACAGTGCCAGTCCGTAATTCCCCGCAAATTCAGGCTCACTGCTTCTGGCATTCGCGAGCGGCTGGAGAAAATTGCTCGCGTTGACCGGCTGATTCAGCAGAAGTGAGAGATAGCCGAGATTGAGGCGGGCGGGCCAGGTGTCAGGGAACCGGTCAAGGCATTCCTTGGACGCGAAATAGGCTTTCAGAGTTTCGCCATTCAGCATGAAATACCGTGCCTGCACCAGCAATGCCAGCGCCGAATCAATCGATTTCATTTTCAGATACTGCATTGTCAGATCGTAGGCAGACTGGGCTGTCCCGCGATCATTTGTCGCGAAAATCGCCAGAGCCGGAAGCAGTTGCGAAGCCAGCGACGCTTCGACCCCTTTGGGGGCAGGAAACAGTTTGCCCTGGGAAGCTTCGACCAGCTGGGTCAGCATCAGAGAATTGGCGGATGATAGATTTTTCAGATTTGGGCTGGGATAGAAAATATTCGACATTTCTCGGGATTTCTGGGCGGGCGTCGGAGGTGTTTTTACCATGGTTTCAGACGGCGCAGCAGGATAGGCAAGCAATTCGATTCCGCGCAGAATTTCAAGCAAAGCAAGTTTTTCATCATCAGAGAAAAGTATGGAGGTGGAAACGCAGGATCTCGCGGCTGAAAGTCTTTCCGGACTCCCAATCTGGATGGCTTCCTCAAACCGAACCCGATCCTTAATCAGCTCCGCCAGGGAATCAGGCGAAGCTAATTGAATGCTCGTCTGCGCGCAGACCACTCCCCCTAAAAAAAAGAAGAAAGCAGAGAGCACTGTCCTTCTGGAAATTCTGAAAAAATTATGCTTCTTCATAAATGTCGCTGCAGTTCTTTATAAAACCCGGATGAGTATGAAAAAACAAGCTCATCTTTGTCATTATATGCTGAAACATATTTATTTTCATCTGCTATTCAGTAAAAATCCTGAATTTTTAATTTTTGTTACCGCTGATACTAATGAGAAGTCAGGTGAATTTTAAGAACACAGGATTCAGCCTTCCCCTTGCATGTCCAAAAAATCCCGTGCTACTCTCATTTTTGTGGCACACGCTGAAAGCCGATCCGGCATAATACGACTCACCGCATTTGCACTCTTCATCGCGCTCTTCAGCCTGTTTTCCTGTCAAGAGATTCAAAGCCATGCTTCCTTTTATATTATCGGCAGCAATTCTGAAAAAGCGGAGTTAAGAACACTCTTCCATCTCCTTGACTACCACGATGTATCAGGGCAAAAGCCTGACAGCGAACTGTCATTCGCGGCAGCCAGAAAGATTTCTGCCATTCTACTCAGACAAGGAGCGTATCAACGCGCCGCCAGTTTTCTGCTCCAGCAGACCGGCCGCAATGACCGCTACGCAAGCTGGTACCTCTATACCGCAGCGGCCAGCTATGAATCAAGCGGAGAAATCCAGCTAGCCTTGCCGCTCTATGACCGACTTCTGAAAAATTATCCGGATTTTCAGATTGATGGCAAAAGCCTGCATCAGGCTGCGTTGACGCGCCTCACCCGGATGACAACCAGTCCTGAAAGAAAAATCGAATACTACCGCGACCTGATAGCGAGATTCCCGGACAGCCCCGACATCGGTGCTTCATATTTTCTTTTGGCAAAAGAATATGAAAAAACAGGTGAATGGAAGAAGGCACTTGAGTATTATGCGCGGTTCCTGCCCTACTTCGGCACCAGGATTCCCGAGTACCCCGACGCCCTGCAATATGCCCAAAGCCTGCTCGAACTGGAAGCCAGCTCAAAAGACTGGGTTTCAGCGGATTTGGACACCCTGGTGGCAGCTGTTAAAAAAGCCCTCGCGGCAGGTTCCTCCCAACAGCTTCGCAAATTGGCATCCAAAGCTGGTTTTTTCGCACGGTCCTGGTATCAGGACAGCGAGGTTGGGGGCAACACCAAATTCGCCCTCAATTTCAATCAATACATGAAAAGCGGGCCAATCCGTTCAGATGCTTCGCTGCATCCTTCTTCAGGCGAATTTGAAGCGTACCTGCGCACCTGGGGTTGGACAAGCAGGGTGCCGGTCTGGTATTTATATTTCCGCAAAGTCAACTTCCCCGCCGACCCGGAAATTCATGGCACATGGGAATGGGCGGGAATCTATTACGGAGAAAAACTGCAGTGATTTTTTCAGCATATACGAGCTTTAGATCGAATTTCGGATGGGGGCCGCCAGCAAAGGGTCTTCTGCTAACCATAGCGCTGATTGCTGCCATCCCGGGGATCGCGGCAGCGCAGGGGCATGATCCTGAAGCCGAGTTTCCAACAACAGTCATCCAACAGACGGACATTCAAACCGAGCCAATTCAGGCTGAAAACAGCCCCGAACCGAATCAATCCCCTGCTGATATAAGCACACCAGCGTCGCCTGAGTTCCCCGCATCAAATGGGAACCTGGAAAATGCGGGTCCTGTAGCCCCCGACCTGATCATCTCAGGCAATATTCTGGTGGACGGCCTGCAATACGACCTTCCGATGCCATGGGGCCATGAAGAATTTGAATCGATCCGGGCGGCGTATCTCACAAATGGCGGTAAAAAATGGCTCAAGGTGGTAATGGAACGCGCCTTGCCATTTCTTTCCTATATTGAGTCCCGTGTGATTGAATGGGAACTTCCTTGGGAACTTGTTTACCTGCCTGTCATAGAATCCGAGTATTCTCCCTATGCCGTGTCCCGCAGCGGAGCTACTGGCCTCTGGCAGTTCATGAGAAATTCGATTTCAGGCTATGGATTGAAAATAAGCGACTGGAAAGACGACCGGCGGGATTTCATGAAGAGCACGGATGCCGCCCTGCTGAAGCTCAAGGATAATTACCAGGCACTTGGCGATTGGCTGTTGGCGATTGCTGCCTATAATGCCGGCCTGGGCGCTGTTTCACGGGCTGTAAAAACCTCAGACGGACAAACTATCGACTTCTGGCATCTGTATGACAGCCGCAAGCTTTCCAAAGAACCGCTTTCCTATGTGCCGAAGCTTCTCGCTGTTGCATCGATTCTCCGCTACCCGGAACTGCACGGTTTGCCTGCTGAATGGGGTGAACGCATGGATTGGCAGACCTTTGAAACAAATCGGCAGGTTGACATGAACGTGCTGGCTTCCAAAACCGGTATCCCGGTTGAAGCGCTGAAACTGGGGAATGCAGAATTGACGTACCATATCACGCCGCCCGGCAGTTTGCATGTCATTAAAGTCCCATCGGACAAGGCTGACGCTGTGAAGGCAATTCTGGAAGATACATCCACCCCGCTGTACAAATATGAAATCTACAAAGTGAAGTCCGGCGACACCCTCAGCGGAATCGCCCAGCGTTACGGCGCCAGCATCTCCATTATCAGGGACGCCAACCCCGGTCTCAATCCAGATAAAATAAAAATCGGGCAGACTATCATCATACCCTTTATCGGCTCAGGGAAAGCGAGCGCCGGCGGCAGCGCAGCTTCATCAGCATCATCATCCGCTTCGGGGAGTTCTTTTACCGGAACCTATATTGTAAAAAAGGGAGACACCCTCTGGGATATCTCCCTGCTGTACAATATTCAGCCAGAAACCCTGGCCAGGGAAAATGCGCTTTCACTCACCAGTGTTCTGAAAATCGGGCAGAAGCTCCGCGTCCCCGCCCGCTGATTCAGCGACTCATCGCGAGTTCCGCGAAAACCTTGGCGTCGCCGACAATATTGGCTAGCTCGGCGCTCTCATCGGGCTGATGGGCTGTTTCATTCATCCTTGCCCATACGACGCAGTCAAAACCGGCTTTTCGGATATAGGCGCCAACCGTTCCGCCGCCGATACCGATGGGCTTCGCGTCCACGCCATAGACGGACTTGACCGCCCGGGCAAGTTCAGCCACAACCGGCGAGTCCGCGGAAGTCGCGCGGGATTCGTTGCTCTGAACAATCTCAAAGCTGATTTTCACCGCATACTGCTGTTCCACCGCATCCGCCAGCTTGCGGAGTTCGGCAAGCGCTGTAGCAACCGGGTACTCGGGAAGAATTCGCATATCGACATAGAAAACATCATCGCCGGGGATAGTGTTCACATTGGGGACATTGGCCTCTTTCTTCGTCGGATTGATGGTGGTGCGGTCAGGCGAAAAGAGCGGGTTGCGTGCGGTAAAGAAGCTGGTTTCCAGCGCGTGGATGCGAAGGGCCAGATCGCAGGCGGCCAGGAAAGCGTTCGAGCCCTTGTCCGGCATCGCGGCGTGCG
>CAZZJJ010000076.1:0-6925 GCA_964654405.1 uncultured Treponemataceae bacterium | reverse complement strand
CGCCGGGCGGCTCGGGAAGCGTGGAGGCTGCATATCAGCTGGTTTTGAGCGCGCTTACCGGAAAGCCGGCTGCTACCTTGGGCGCAATCCTCATCTGGCGGTTCAGCTGTTACTACATGCACCTGCTCATCGGCGCTTTGACGTATTTTTTCATTCCAATGAAGAAGAATACGTATTTCACATCATCGGAAGGAGTTACTTCGAGTATCCGTTCAAAGAAGCATCATCTGTAAATCAGCCCCGGCGCGTCAGGGTTGAAAAAGCCAGCTGATCCGCAGCTTCTGCTCCGACAAGCTCAGTGATAATCGCGAGCGAAAACTCAGCCGCCGTTCCAGCCCCCTGAGATGTTATAATGTTACCATCCTGTACAACCCGCTCAGCAATAAAGACTCCTCCGGAAACCAGTTTTTCCGTTCCCGGATAGCCGGTAAACCTCCTGCCCTGGAGAAGATTGCAGGCGCCGTGCAGAACATAGGCTGGGGCTGCACAGATGGCGGCCACCAGAGCGCCGCGCGCATAGTGGCGTTGTATAAAATCGGTGACCAGCGGATTGGCCGCTAGGTTCCGCGCCCCGGGCATTCCGCCTGGCACAATGACAGCATCAAAATCGGGTGGAGCTTTATCAATGCTGGCATCTGTCATGACAACGATACCATGAGAACCATTAACCTTGACCCCTGTCACACCCAGTGTCAGCAGTTCCACACCAGCCCTTCTCAGAAAATCGATGGGTGTAATCGCCTCGATTTCCTCAAATCCATCAGCGAGAAGAACACACGCCCGTTTCATGTATCCGCCTCCTATTGTGTGCCTGCCTGGCGGCTCTCAATCAAACAAGCCCGCCCAGCAGGGCACCGACCGTATATGCCGCAATCGCCGCGACTCCGCCGACCAGCAGTGTTTCCAGACCCGAAACAAGCCAGGATTTACCGGTAATGATAGTTTTCAGCGCACCAAGGCTGAAGAGGGTGCCGCCTGTAATAACACAGGCGAGCAAAAACCGGTAAGGCGCAATCGCCGGCACAAAAAGGCCAACAACATAGATGGCAATCGGCAAAAAACCGAAAAATCCGAAGGAAAGGAATGTCGCAATCGCATTCTTGATTGGTGACTCATCGTTGGGGATAATTCCCAATTCCTCAATCATCATGGTATCCACCCAGGCTTCCCGATCTTTAGCAATGATTTCCACCACATCGTGGGCATCCTGGACCGACATACCTCGCGCAACGTAGATTTCCTGCAATTCCTGCTTTTCGCCTTCCGGATAGTTTTCAACTTCCCAGGCTTCCCGCGCCCGCTCGGCAGCCTCGTATTCTGATTCACTTTTCGAAGAAAGATAATCGCCGATTGACATGGAAAGCCCATCGGCCAGCAGGTTGGCCAGCCCCATGATCAAAACCACGCCGGCTGAGAGCGAAGCGCCGGCAACGCCAGCGACCGCCGCAAATGTAGTGATTGTCCCGTCAAGACCGCCGTAAATGACGCTCTTGATATATTTGCCGCTGCCCGTCGTGTGCTTTTCTTCAGCTGAAACCCGCGCGTGTGCTGGATCATGCGCCTTCCGCGCTGCGTCGGCATCCTTCTTTTTCCAAGCTTCTCGAGCCTCATCGAGGCGCCGTGTCAGCATGTTGTTTCCTCCATGTTTTTCTTCCATTATTGTAGGTCGAATTCAGCGTCTTTCGCAAGCAAAAAAAAGGCGGACACCCTTTCGGGGTCCGCCTTCCTGCGATTCACAATGAATGTTATCAGCCGCGGACGTTGTAGAATACTTTTTTGCCCCAGAATTCGGCAATGCCTTCCATCTCGTCTTCGATGCGCATCAGCTGGTTGTATTTGGCGATGCGGTCGGTACGGGACATGGAGCCGGTCTTGATCTGGCCGGTTTCCATACCGACAGTGAGGTCAGCGATGAAGGTGTCTTCGGTTTCGCCGGAGCGGTGGGAAACGACGGCAGTGTAGCCAGCGCGCTTTGCCATGTTGATGGTCTCGATGGTCTCGGTGACAGTACCGATCTGATTCAGCTTGATCAGGATAGAGTTGCAGGCGCCCATTTCAATACCTTTGGAGAGGCGCTTGGTGTTGGTGACAAAGAAATCGTCGCCCATAACCTGGATTTTTTTACCCAGAGCCTTGGTAAATTTCACATAACCGTCCCAATCATTCTGATCCAGTCCGTCTTCGATCGAGACAATGGGGTATTTCTCAACCCAACGGGTATACAGCTCGATCATATCGTCAGCACTGAAGAGCTTGTCGGGGTTGGACTTCCAGAAGCGATATCCCTTGCCGCCGCCTTCTTCAAAGAGTTCACTCGCTGCGGGGTCGAGCGCGATGGCAATCTGATCGCCGGGAACATAACCAGCCTTTTCAATAGCTTTCATGATGTACTCGAGCGCTTCTTCGTTTCCGATATTCGGAGCGAAACCGCCTTCATCACCGACCGCGGTATTGTGTCCGTTGGCCTTGAGAATGCCTTTCAGGGCATGGAAAACTTCAGCGTTCATGCGGACAGCTTCGCGGAAAGATTCAGCGCCGATGGGCATGATCATGAATTCCTGGAAGTCTACCTTGTTGTCGGCATGTTTGCCGCCGTTGATGATGTTGGACATCGGGACAGGGAGCAGGGTGGTGTGGGCTCCGCCGAGGTACTTGTAGAGCGGCAGGCCGAGGTATTCGGCGGCGGCGCGGGCAACAGCCATGGAAACGCCGAGGATAGCATTGGCGCCGAGTTTGCCCTTGTTTTCGGTTCCGTCGAGCTCGATCATGGTCCGGTCGATATCAACCTGTTCCAGAGCGTCAAGGCCGCAGATTTCTCCGGCAATGGTGGTGTTGACGTTTTCGACAGCGGTCAGGACACCTTTGCCAAGAAAACGCTTCTTATCGCCATCGCGAAGCTCAACCGCTTCGTATTCACCGGTGGAAGCACCCGATGGAACAGCGGCGCGGCCGAGGGTGCCATCTTCAAGAACGACATCCACTTCAATAGTCGGGTTTCCGCGGGAATCCAGAATCTCACGCGCTTCAACATATTCAATAATGCTCATGTGTATCTCCTTTTTCGAAAAGAATTGAAAACCATATTGATAAAACTGTATCGTTATACAGCATCAGAGTCAAGAAGATTGCCCGCCAAGGCCGAAAACATCCAGGATTCGCTGGAGATCATC
Source organism: uncultured Treponemataceae bacterium (assembly GCA_964654405.1). Classification (GTDB taxonomy): domain Bacteria; phylum Spirochaetota; class Spirochaetia; order Treponematales; family Rectinemataceae; genus JAJTBL01. Next base: position 3,755 of record CAZZJJ010000076.1, on the reverse strand, counting down.
CGCTGAAAAATAGGTAATTGCGACAGTGCCGGATTGCAGATCGCCTTTGATTTCGACTTTTGTTCCGAATTTTTCAATCATGAGTTCGCGCAGGGCCTGCAAATCAGGATCAAGGGCTGTTTCATCAGCTGTGCTGCCGGCTTTTTTCGCGCCTTTCTTCCTGCCGGTACCGGGATCCGCCGTACCGGCCGCGGCTCCCAATTCCTGTACCGCCCGTTCTGTCTGACGAACTGACAGGGATTCCGCGATAATCCGATTGAACAGGCTTTGCCGGGCGCTTTCGTCGGTGACAGCCAGGAGGCTTCGAGCATGTCCTGAAGAAATGATGCCGTCCCGAATCGCTTCCTGCATCTGTTCGGGCAGGCGGAGCAAACGAAGGGCGTTGGCAACGGTGCTCCGATTTTTTCCAACAGCCTCGGCTAGCTGCTCCTGAGTCGCGCCGGTTAAATCCATGAGGCTTTGATAAGCCCGCGCTTCTTCCAGGGGGTTGAGATCCTCTCGCTGGATATTCTCGATGAGCGACAGCTCCAGCCGCTTTTCACCGGAAACGGGTCTCACGATGACCGGAACCTCGGTCAGACCTGCCCGCAGAGCCGCACGGTAGCGCCGCTCCCCAGCCACGATAATGAATTGTGTCTCGTCGAGCGGTTCCGCGATAATAGGCTGGAGCATGCCATGCTTTTTTAAGGAAGCGGCCAGCTCGTCAATGGAAGCTTCCGGAAAGGTTTTCCGCGGCTGGTCTGGATTCGGCTTCAGCTTTTCCAAAGGAAGAATCTGAATGAGGGAGCTGACATCCGCGGGATTGGCTCCCGGCGTAAAGTACTGCTGATGTTCAGGAATCAGGGCACCAAGCCCCTTTCCAAGACCGAATTTAGACACGATTGATCAACTCCTCTGCTACTGCTTCGTAACTGCGCGCACCTATGCAGGTTGGATCGTACTGCATGACCGGCAGACCATGGGACGGCGCTTCTGAAAGCCGGACATTCCTCGGCACGATAGTCTTGAACACCCGGTCGCCGAAATATTCGGTCACCTGCCGGACAACTTCCTGGGACAGCCGGGTTCGCCCGTCGAACATGGTCAGCAAAATACCGCTTATCCGCAGTGAGGAATTCATGCTTTTCTGCACAAGGCCGATAGTCTGCAGGATGAGCGAAAGCCCTTCCAGCGCAAAATATTCGCACTGCAAGGGAATGATCACTTCCCGCGCTGCGTTGAGACCGTTGAGGGTTAGAATGCCGAGGGAAGGCGGACAGTCGATAAGGATAAAGTCGTAGTCAGCTTCAACCGTAGCAACGGCGTTTTTGAGAAAATCATTACGGTTCTCTTTTTCCACCAGCTCGATGGTTGCACCGGAGAGGTCGATTGAAGAAGGCGCCAGAAAAAGGTTGCGCACCCGGGTTGGGGTAATGACGTCTTTAAGCTCGCGCAAGCCGGATATGACCTGGTAGACGCCCTTGCCGCCCGAAGAGCCGCCGACCCCGCTCGTCATATTGCCCTGGGGATCAAAGTCGATGAGAAGTGTCTTTTTACCGAGCATCGCCAGGGCTGCCCCGATATTGATGGCACTGGTCGTCTTTCCGACTCCGCCCTTCTGGTTTACAAATACAATAATGCGAGCCATGTGAACCCTTTTCTCTCCGAATCCTGCAATCATTGTATCACAGATGCCGCGTCAATCGCTAGAACCAACGGCGCATATCCGCAGGCTTTCCTCCCGAACTTGACCAGAGAATAAAAAAATCAGTAGACTATGGTTCAACAAGGAGTTCCCCATGTTGCATGAACGTGTTCTTTCAGCCATACAGGATGTCCGCCCATCGCTTCAGGCTGACGGCGGAGATATCGAACTGGTTTCAGTCGCGGAAGATGGAACCGTTACCGTCAGGCTGACCGGAGCCTGCGGTTCCTGCCCCTATTCCATCATGACCCTGAAGCAGGGGGTTGAAGCATACCTCAAAAAAGTTGTTCCCGAAGTCAAGGAAGTTGTTTCGGAATAATTCAAGGTAATGAATGAAACCCGGTCCGACACCAACACCGCGGGGCCGGGTTTTCCGTTTTTTCAATCCACCTTCAGGCTGTTTTAAAATTCGTTCAGCTTCATAGGCAATTCAATATTCTGAATCAATCCCTGTGCTGCTGCCTTATCCGCGAACCATCGCAAAACCGCCAGCGATTTATTTTCAGTCGACTCAAAAACCCTGTTGGCTGCAAAATCGAAGGCCTGAATGCTAGCCGTGAAATAGACAAGCAAGCCTTCTGCACAAGGGATTATCAGGATTCCGTTTTTCATGTTTCCCGCCGCAACTACGGGTAAAAGAGCCAGTTTGAGCTGAGTCGCGTTTTCATTCATCATGACCATAAAGTCTTGTTCCTGCCGGATCCGGTAGCGCACCACCAGCCCGCTGAACGTTAAATCTTTCTGATACGCCAGGAATTCCCATGCTTTTCCGGTTCGAAGATCAATCGCGGAAGGGTCAGGCTGTTTCGTCCTGTCCTCCGGTGAGACAACCCGGTAATAGTCGGCAAACAGTGTCCGCGTCTTTTTGCGGCTTTCTGACCAGTAGCGTATGCCTTCAAGGCTCTGTACCGAATTCAGAATAAATGCCAGGCGGCTGAAAATCTCCGCCCGGGATAAAGCCGAGTAGTCTCTAGTACCTGGAAGCATCGCAATCGCTTCAAACCTGAAAGCCCTCTCATCGACATGGGTAAAAAACGAGCCAAAGGCATTCTGTGCCCCTGAAAACGCGGGCAACAGTCGGCCAGTCACGCCGTAGCCCCGGTCAACTTTTAAAACCGAGCCATTGTTCTCAAACACACCCCTGGCTGAAACGATGGCGGGAGAAAGGACAGACGCATAGCCAGGAAGATTCTCTGAAAACGCGGGGATGAGAGAACACAGTATCAGCATAAGAAAGAGGGATTTTTTCAGCATAGCGAGCTCCGCATCTGTATAGCAGAAAAGCCTATTCTTTGGATAGCGAGAGAATCAGCTTGTCATAATAGATTCCTGACGGAAGGTTCTCAGGGAAGGCGCCGAGAGCCAGTGAAAGTAAAAACTCATCGCCTTCTTGATCCGTCTTGCCGGAAAGCTGATAGAGAAAATCGCCCGAGTCGGAACCAAGAGTTGCTGCCCCTAACAGGATACTGTAGGGTACCCGGGCAGTGTTTTGGCCATCCATTGCGGTCAGTTGACCGTGGTTGGTAGTTTCGATTCTGACAGAATAGAAGCCAATCATATTGGAAAAAACCCGGATTGTCCCAATCGGAAAAACAGCGCCCGGCTTCATATCAAAGATAAAGAAACCAGAAGGCGGAACGGGTGTTTGGGGAACATTCGTGTCAGGAGAAGCATAGCGAGCCGCGATTGCGATGGTATTGTTAATAGTGTTGTCAATACTGAGTTTGAGAATAGGCGGTATAGTAACATCGACAATAATACTCTGGGGAGGAGAACCTATCATCAGCTGGCTCCATGCGGTTGCTGCAAGCAGAAAAAAAAGCATGCAACAAAGGATGTGCCTTCTTTTATCTACCATATTTTAGCCTTTGAATCACTATCGTGTTAAAAGTCCTGAAATGCAAGGTTGAACATTAAAATAATTCTATAAATACTTTCGCAATCGATGATTTCCCACTATAATCGCCCTCAATGAACCCCATCCTATCAATGATTCTCCAGCTCATCGGCGGTCTTGCCATGTTCATGTATGGCATGGAGCTGACCAGCGAAGGCATACAGCGGGCGGCGG
>CAZZJJ010000075.1:0-6937 GCA_964654405.1 uncultured Treponemataceae bacterium | reverse complement strand
CATCGGAAATATCATGACAAGAAGCAATCAGCGAGTTTTGCATTGCCCGATGCAGGACACGGTACACCTGCGGCGCCTTTCGCGATGGCAAGGGTCCTGTTCCCGCAGAAAAATCAACCTGGGTTTTGCCATCGGCAGTCTGTTCAGAAAAATTCGCATCCAGAAGCTGAGCAGCCACGCTGGCTGAAAGCTCGGGACGGAATTCACCGACGAGGTAGATGCTGTTCCCAGTCTCTTTCAGGTCGGCAGACACAGCTTTATGGACATCAGGTACAAGGCCGATCGCTGAAATGAGCAGGGACGGCGGAATCGCGCGTCTATTTCCCTTTTCATCGACAAATTCATTATTGAAAGAATCCTTTCCAGAAACGAATGGGGATTGGTAGAGCAGTGCAGCATCCCTGCACGCCTTCGCAGAACGCAGAAGGGTATACATGTTTTCAGGATTTTTAGGATCGCCCCAGCAGAAATTATCAATGACCGCGATTCGCTCGGGATCGGCACCGCATGCCACCGCGTTCCGAAAAGCTTCATCAAAGGCTGAAAACGCCGCGTTATACGAATCAGCTTCGCCGTACCGCGGATTGAAGCCGTTGGAGACTGCGATACCCTTCCCGCTTTTCACTTCAGCAGGAGCAAGCACTGCTGCATCGCTGGGTCCTGTTTGCGAGTATCCCGCGAAAGGTCCAATAACGGTCGCACCCTGAACTTCATGATCATATAATCGAATCGCATGTTCTTTTGAGTGAACCGCGTGATGTTTCAGAACGCTTATCAGCAGGTTTTCAAAGAAAATATTTCCTTCAGAGCGATAGGCATCCTCCAGAAGAGCTTTTTTCAGTATTGCCGCTTCATCATTCACCGCAGTCCGAATTGCCGGTCTCGCTATAAGATGCCGCTGCGGAATTCCCTTGTGGAGGAAGGAGCAATCGAGATCGATGATGACATCACCGTAATATCGGACAACCAGTCTGCCAGTGCCTGAAAAATACCCGATGTCACAATATTCGACATCATTCGACTCGCACAGTTCGATAAATTCCGTCGTATTTTCTGCCGGTATTGCAAGCACCATTCGTTCCTGAGCTTCAGAAAGCCAGATTTCCCAAGGCGCGAGACCGGCATATTTCAAAGGTACTTTCGCTATCTCGATTTCGCCGCCCAAGTCAGAAGTCATCTCTCCAACAGCTGACGAAAGACCGCCGGCGCCGCAATCGGTTATCGCGGAATATAGCTTTTTATCACGGGCAGCCAGGATTATTTCCGTTACCTTTTTTTCAACCAGTGGCGCGCCAATCTGAACCGAACTCCCTGCATGCTCAAAAGTCGAATTGTTCATGGTCATCGAAGAAAAGGTTGCGCCCCTGATACCATCCCGCCCTGTTTTGCCGCCGATAACGAAAATCCTATCACCGATTTTCTGCGCTGAAGGATGCGAGCCCTTTGGAGCAATGCCCGCACAACCGCAATAAACCAGCGGATTCGACGTATAATGCTCATGATAATGAATGCCGCCATTGACCGTCGGGATGCCCATTTTATTGCCATAATCCTGGACTCCCGCAATGACACCGTCCTGAATATGAAGAGTCTGCAGACTCTGATTTGCCAGGAAAAAATCTTTACGGTCGTCAAGGCCGAAACAAAGCACATCTGTAACGGCAATCGGTTTTGCCGATACACCGAGAATATCCCTGATGACACCGCCGACGCCGGTATTCGCGCCGCCGAAAGGCTCGATCGCTGAAGGATGATTATGAGTTTCAACTTTAAAAGATATTTCGTGTTCTTCATCGAAAGCCAGAATTCCGGCATTATCCTTGAAGGCAGAAACAACCCATGGCGCTGAAATTGCATCGGTCGCTGACTTTATATAGGTCAGCAAAATATTATCGACAACCGGAGGAAGCCCATCTGCATCGCCGCCTTCAACCCGAATCTTCGCTTTGAATGTTTTATGGATGCAGTGCTCGCTCCATGTCTGAGCAATCATTTCATATTCGGCATCGGTGCAGGGGCGCTTTTCCGCGCGAAAATAATCACGAACAGCATGGAGCTCCTCCATTGAAAGCGCGGAACGCTGGCGGAGATTCAACGCGGACAGTTCTTCATCATTCATCTCATGGATATTGAAAAGTTCGGCAGGGATCCGGGGAGCCGATTCATCCGGAAACGCAGGCGTTATCGGTCCTATCGAATAACGCTGAACAACTGGATTTACCAAAACTTTTTCGGCAAGCCTTGAAAGCTCCTCTTGTTTAAGTGACGTGCCGTTCCGGCACGATACCGTATAACGCTTGCCTGTCGCTGCAGCGTCAACCCCTGTTACACCAAGTTCCCGCGCTGCTCGGACAATCTCTTCGGCGACAGAATCCGTTACACCGACATGGTACCCGACTTCAATATATTGGACATCGGGTTCCGCTTTACATGGCAGCTGTTCCACGGAAAAAGCAGTGAGTACCGGGTCGGAAAAAAGAAAGCGCCCGAGGAGGTCGAGCTCCTCGGGCGCAATATTTCCGCGCACAAAGTACATGTCCGATTCATGGACAGCGCACACCTTGTCCAGGCCAATGCGCTGCGCATTCCGCACAATTACAGCGGAGGATTTCCCTCCAGGCTGCAACTCCTTGATAGTAAACCGAAAAATATTCTGTCCGATTTCCATAGGCATTATTACCGCCCAATCGGCATCTTCGTCAAGTATCCCGAACAGTATCCTTGATTTTTTGAGCGAATTTTCTTGCGCGTTCCGGAGCATTGCCCACATACGTCCGCACATCCATCAATAATTCAAGCTCGCTTCGAGGCGCAAGCTCCGAAAAGAAAGCATCTTCCAGTATCATTCCGAACAGAGGATTGTCCTGCCCTGATTTGATTGCCGCCCATGCGGACAATGCATGTTCCCGCAGTTTTTCATGCAGTACCTGGCGATCCCCGCCTTTTTTTGCCAGCGCCATCATGATGCGTTCGGTGCAGGCAAACGGCGCATATACTGCGAAAGTTCTTTCCATCGCTTCAGTATTCAGTACCATACCTGAAACAATTTTCGCTGCGGTTTTTAAAAGTTCATCGGCAATGAGGAAAGACTCGGGCAAAATTGTCCGCCGGTTCGCGGAATCATCCAGCGTGCGTTCCAGAAGAGAAAGCGAGGCGTTGCTCCAGGCGACCTGCGGCATTGACGAAAGAAGCCGGGCGAGCGAATCGATTTTTTCAGCATCAATAGGATTGCGCTTGAACGGCATCGCGGAAGAACCGACCTGGCGGGAGCCAAATGGTTCGGAAACCTCTCCGACCGGGGGAGACTGCAGTATCCGCAGATCAAATGCCATCTTGTGCAGTGAAGCGGCCAAGCCAGCCAGCGCGGCGACAACCCGATAATCCTGAAGACGCGTATAGGTTTGCGTCGCTATCGGAAAGAACTGAATGCACAATTCCTCCGCCAGGCGTTCCTCGAACTGTTCCACCCGCTCCGGTCCGATAAGCTCGGAATATGAAGCAGCAGTGCCGACCGCCCCCTTGAAGCCCTTTCCCCGAAGCGAAGCCAGCACGCTTTCCAGATCTTCAAGATTTGTCAGGAGGTCCTGCGCCCACATGGCACACCGATATCCAAAGGTCGTCGGCTCAGCGGGCTGAATATGCGTAAACGCCATGATTGGCAGACCAGCAGTCCTGTCGATTGTATCCGCGAAAATTCCCAGCAGACCTTTCAGTTTTTCAATGACAAGCCGCAGGCTTTCGCGCATCCTCAGGACGTCTGCATTGTCTTCGATATCCATCGAAGTCGCGCCCAGATGAATAATGCCGCCTGCGTTAGGACACTGCTCGGCGAAAGTCTTGACCTCAGCCATGAGGTCATGCCGGATTTCTTCTTCGATCTCGAAAGAGCGGGCAAGATCGATGTCGCCGGCATGAGCTTCCAGCTCATCTGCCAGTTTCCCGTCTACCAGACCGAATTCAGATTCGACACGGGCAAGCGAGACCCAGATGCTCCTCCAGAGCCTTCGCTTTCCCTCTTCACTCCAGATACGCCGCATCTGCGGGGTGCCATATCTCCAGGAGTATGGCGAAAGATAGCCTGAAAAGTCATTCATTTTTTTACTATACCAAAACTAATTTCATCTGCATATACGAGCGGGGGAATCATCATCCTGATTTATGGCTGATTTTCGAAAATATTTTTATCGAATTTTTGAATCAAAACCCCGTTTTCTGAGCGTATTTATTATGCAAGGCTGACAATGCGCCGCGGCAGAAAGGACAGCCGGTCCATTACAAGGAGGTACACAGATGAATCCATTGAATAGCATTCTCGTCGAAGGCAATCTGGTCCGGGACCCCATCACCAAGACGCTCGCATCAGGAAACCAGTTCTGCGGTTTTACCTTGGCGACCAATCGTTCTTACAAGCTGAATGGAGAAACCCGAGAAACCGAGGTTTCCTACTTCGATGTGGAAACCTGGTCACGGCTGGCGACCGCCTGTTCCCAATACTTGAAAAAAGGGCGCGGTGTCAGGGTTGTCGGACGGCTCAAACAAGATCGATGGGTGGATCAGGAAGGTAAACCTCGCACGAAAATCAAAATCGTTGCCGAGCATGTGGAGTTTAAATCACAGAAAGATGAAGAACCCGGAAAACCAGGTTCTCTATCTGATCAAATTATGGATGAAATTGAAGAAACTGAAGGTGCGGTCGTGTTTTGATCATAGTCATAGGGACTGATCGCTTTGAGCGCTTCCTCCTTGGCTTCTTTGAGCAGATTCAGGAAGCGCTCCTTGGCTTCAGGATTCCGCATCCGGGCGGAGGGTCCTGATATGCTGATGGCACCGGCAAAGTCTGAACCAGGCAATTGAAGAGGCATGGCATAGCAGGTAAGTCCGATTTCGTATTCTTCCCGGTCGACACCATAGCCAAGCTCGCGGGCTCTTTGGGCTTCGCGGATGACATCCTCAGGTTCGGTCAAGGTTGAATCGTTGATTTTCGGCAGCGGCCCCGGGCCGAGTATAGCGCGGATACGTTCTTCCGGGAGCTGTGAAAGAATGGCTTTCCCGACTCCTGTACAATACAGCGGCAGGCGGTCACCGGGAGCTGACCGCATTCTCAGGCTCCGGTTGGCTTCCGCCCTGTCCAGGTAGATTGCACTGTCACCAGCTAGGCAGGCAAGATTGGAGGATTCTCCTGATTCACGGGCAAGGCGGTCCAAAATGGGACGGACCTTCTCGACTACCAGTTCACGAACAGGGACACGGCTGCCGAGTTCGAAGAGGGATAGTCCCAGCGACCAGCCGCCAGGCCGGCGTTCGACAACACCTCGTGACTCGAGAACAGAAAGATACCGCAAAGCGGTTGCCTTGTTGATACCTGTTTCTTTGGACATTCGAGCGAGGCTGACTTCATCTCCAGCCTTCGCCATGTAAAAGAGAATATCCAAAGCCTTGCCTGCTGACTCGCTCATACCTGATCCTTGTACCAAAATTAAAATAGCATTTCACGTATTGATACAGATTAGCGCAGAGCAAAACAGGAGTCAAGCGCGGTTTTATGCTTTTATAAAAAACTCTGCAAGGGATCAGCCGATAGATTCGGTTCAGGCTTTGGAGGCATTTTCTTCATTATAGAATCCATCTTTCCAGTTGAATCGGCTTGCGTTGGGTAAAATCTTGGCTTCATCCGCTGCTTTTGCGATATCCCTGAACAAGCCGCGGGTGGAATCTGCGTTTGACAGGTCCAGGATAAACTTGGTAAACCCTTCTTTCCGGAGGAAAGGGGTTCTGTCAAGAATGGAAAATGGTTTGTCAGGCACCAGGACATTGTAATCGCGCCTGCCGGACAGGGTATAGGTCAAGCCATCCCGATCCATAAAACGTTTCGAGTCATACCGGGCTGTCAGATCCCCTCTGATCCGAAACAGGGAAGGATATGAAAACACGATTGGCAGAACGACGCCCGGATGAAAAGCTTCCACGAGCTTCTGAAGATCCTGCTTGGAGATTTCCATGGGCGGGATGAGATATTTGACGCCCTGATCGAAGAGGAAGGCCGAGGACCAGGTGTTGAAGGCGTACAGCCAGGGACCGGCGATCAATTCGACATCCTTGCCACGAAGCATGCTGAAATGGCCGAGATTGTTGACGACGATCTGCTTGACGCCTCTGGAGATCCAGTAGTCGAGCTCAGGCTCCAGCCAGGAAGCGTCGCTTTCGGGTAAATAGGGGTCAAGCCAGAGTACCAGCCTTTCCCGCTTGTACGGCAGAGTCTGTTCATTTTTCCGCATGGATTCGGCATTCAACCTGTCAAAGAGAATCATGGCTTTCTGGGGGCGAACAGCGAGAACCGCGTGAAGATCCGCGACTTTTCCGATCAGAGTATAGAATCCATCTGGAAGACTGTTTTTTTTGCTTGATACAGGCATCACGAATTGAGGTTTTGGCGCGAGATGCCGGGACGGGAAAGAGCGGAATCGATCCAGATTGTTAGGCAGAACCGGCTTGTAGCGGCGGGCCATGGACGCAGTCTGAATCAGATAGACATCATCATTCTGCCGCCAATCTCCTTCGATTTTCAGCAGCATGCCATTGATCTGCGGTTTGACACCCTTGATCTTCGCGGTAATTCTACCGGAGTCATCTGAACGATGAATTCGAATCGAATCGCCTTCCGAAAGGCCATCGAAACTGGCCATCAGAGCCCAGCGTTCGTCATCGATAACGCGAATGTCGCGAATCCGACCCAAATGTATGCCGGTGCCGCCGGCTTGATCGGGGTGGATGTAATCAGGATTGCCGCCAGGCATGAAGTAACTCGTTTTCGCGCGGGCAAAATCGGATTGCAAGAGTGCCTTTGCCTTGACGAGGGCACGTTCCTTGTCAATCTGCCAGGAGTCGATGAGATGCCGGTAGGCGGATACTACGGTCCCGACATACTCGGCGGACTTCA